>NZ_JAMYOJ010000010.1:0-232803 GCF_040319795.1 Mesorhizobium sp. M0862 | reverse complement strand
AAACTGGATGGAGGCCAACCGATACATCAACATGGACGACCTGCGCGAGCACAAGAAGCTCGCTCTGCGCCAAGCCGCATGACCAGCATCATGGCTGCCCCATTTTGCAGAACTTGACGCACACAACCTGCAATCGCTGGACGAGTTTGGCCGCAAGGCTAGTCGTCTCCATCAGTGTTATGACCGATACCAGGGAGGGCGCCTAGACCATAGCGTGAACTCATTGCCGTATGCTGGCAGTGCGAGGCAATTAACTGACTGCACAAGATGTAAGTGCATTCGTGGATCAAATTTCCAGATAGCCAAACAGCGCGCGTGTCTCGATTAGGTGGCAAGGAGTTGCGAAAGCTATGTTCGCAGTTTGAGAATCGTCCGATATGCCCCACAACGATGCCGGCAAGACGAGCCGAGGATGATCTGACGCAATGTTCAGATCCAAGAAGGACGGTTACCTGTGACCCAGAAAGGAATCACACTAAAGGACGTTGCCGCAGCGGCTAAGGTGTCGCGCGCCACGGCCGCCCGTGCGCTCAACAGCTACGGTTACGTTGGCGACGAGACGGCGCTCCGCGTGGTTGCGGCAGCCGAAAGGCTGGGCTATCGGGCCAACCTCGTCGCGCAGGCGCTGCGCAGCGGACAATTGCCGATCATAGGCTTCGTGCCCGGCGATATCCAGAATCCGTTCTTCGCCCGAATCGCGCACGACATAGAGGTGGAACTGCGCAAGCACCGCCACAATCTTCTGATTGCCAGCAGCGAGGAGAATGTAGAACAGGAGAAAGAACTGCTTGAGAGCCTTCGCTCGCTCAGCATTCGCGGCTTCATCCTTGCCCCAACGTCTGCAACCGACAGCCAGCATATTGTGCAACTGGCCCGCGAAGGCGCACCGATCGTGCTCATCGACCGCGTGGTAAAGGACCTGCAATGCGACAGCGTCGTCGTCGACAACGAGGGCGGGGCACGCGAGGCAGTGGACTATCTAGTTGGCAACGGTCACCACCGGATCGGTCTTTTGCGCGACGAGTCACGCATCTTTACGGCACAGGAACGCTTGGCTGGCTACCAAAACTCGCTCCACTCGCATGGGATCGCAATCGATGAAGCGCTCATCGGCGTATCGCGCTCGACCGTCGAGCACGCCATCGAAGCCACGATCCGCCTGTTCAGCCGGCGCAATCGCCCGACCGCACTGTTCACGGTGGACAGCCTCATGACGCAAGGCGCGCTTCTTGGCCTGCGTTCAATGGGGCTCTCGATTCCGCATGATGTGTCGGTGGTTGGCTTCGATGACTTCAACCTCGCCACGTTCACCGATCCGCAGATAACGGTCGTGGCGCAACCCATCTCCGAGATCGGACCGCTCGCCGCCAGATATCTGCTGGAGCGGCTTGCCGGCAAAAAGGTTGCACCGCGCCGTACCCGATTTCAGACCCGCTTGATCGTACGCGGATCGGTTGCCCGGCGCGCTGTGCGCTAAAGAGCAAACCCCTCGATTTCGGAGAATTTCGTCTAAAGGACTTGCCATTGGCGAAATTGCGTGCCCATTATTGCTTGTGAGATCGATCTCACATCGGAAAAACGAGCTAGACGGCCCACCGACGCCTAAGGCGGGCTAGAGGCCTGTCACATGCGAAATACAAGGAAAACGTCATGCTGAACTTCGATAGGGACCGCTTCGTGAAGATCCAAAGCGGGGCCGTCGCCGTCGCAGGTGAGGTTCGCTCACTCATGCGCACACTGCTGGCAGATGGCGTCGAGCGGCTGTTTTTCATGGGCACCGGCGGCGTGCAGCTTCTAACCTTGCCCGCGATCGAGTTGGCGCAGCGCTGTTCTACCTTCCCGGTGAGCGGTGCCTATCCGGCGCAGGTCGTGATCGATCCGCCCGCCGGTCTCGACAGCAAGGCCGTGGTGGTCATCCCGTCCTTGTCGGGCACGACCAAGGAAGGCGTCGAGCTCATGGCCTTTCTGAAAAAACGTGGTGTGCGCACGATTTCGCTCACCGGCCATTCGGATACGCCAATCGCACGGGAGGCTGACCACAATTTCACGAACTTCGCCGAAGACGACACCTCGTCGGAATCCTTCTACCTGCAGACGCTGCTGATCGTCCTGGCCCTGCTGGAAGAGCGCGGCGAATATGATGATTTTGATGGCACTGTCGCCGAACTCAAACTGCTGCCGGATCTGCTTGCCGACGCCAAGGCTGCCTTTGAGGACAGGGCGGCCGAACTGGCCCAGACAATCAAGGACGATACCTATCACATCTTCACCGGCGCCGGCTCGGTGTGGCCGGAGGCACACTATTACGGCATGTGCATCCTCGAAGAGATGCAGTGGATTCGCACCCGCCCGGTGCACGCCGCCGACTTCTTCCACGGTACGCTCGAGTTGGTCGAGCCGGGCGTCAGCGTTTTCGTGTTCAAGGGCGAAGATGCCCTTCGGCCCCTGGCCGACCGGGTCGAGAACTTCGCCAGGCGCTACACGGACCGCGTTCGCACGCTGGACGCGGCCTCGGTCAAGTTGCCGGGCATCTCCGCAAAGGTCCGCGGCATGATCTCGCCGGTTCTGCTCGCCACCTTGCTCGAGCGGCTGAGCGCCCATCTCGAGGTGCTGCGCAACCACCCGCTGACCACCCGTCGCTACTACAAACGCGTGGAATATTGATCCCCTCTTACCTCTGAAGGAGCTATCCATGAAACGTTCGCTGCAAGTCGTGGCGGTCACGGTGGCCGCGGTATCATCATTGGGGTTGTCGATAAGCGGCAGTTCCGCCGCTTCGCCGGCTGTCACGGCCGACCCAAACGCCAAGGTGGAATACACCGGCACGCTTTCGGTCCTGACCAAGTTCGGGCTGCAACAGCTGTCGCCCTATTTCGTCAACCTGGCACAGGCCTATGAGAAGCTCCATCCGGATGTGAAGGTCGAACTTATCCAGGAGAGCGACGACAGCGTGAAGGGCAAGACCAAGACGCTGGTCGCTTCCAACTCGCTGCCCGATATCTATTTCTCCTGGACAGGCAGCTGGGGTGGCAATTTCGTGCGCGGCAATCGCGCCGTTGATCTCACGCCCGTCATTGCTGCCGATACCGAGTGGGGCAAGTCGCTGTCTCCAGCCGCCGTCAAGGCGTTCCAGTACAACGGCAAGTTCTATGGCATTCCGCTTTACCAGGATGCCAAGTTCATGGGCTACAACAAGCAGATCTTCGCCAAGCTCAGCCTCAAGGCACCCGCCACTTTCGAGGACTTGCTGACCAGCTGCGACGCCATCCGCAAATCCGGCGTGACACCGATCTCCTTCGGCAACAAGGAGGCTTGGCCGGCGATCCACTTTGCAGGCCAGCTGCTCGCCTACAACGTGCCGCAGGCAACGCTGGAACGCGACTTCGATCCGGCCACCGCCCAATACAGCGATCCAGGCTATGTCGCAGCACTCAAGCAGTTCAGCCAGCTTGTCGAGCGCTGCACCGATGGCGCCGGCGTCAACGGCACATCCTATGCCTCGGCTCTCCAGGCCTTCACCAACGCCCAGTCGGCCATGTACTACCAGGAAATCATCGAGTTCGATCAGGCCGCCACGCCGGAGTCGGCGTTAAAGCCCGCCGATTTCGGATTCTTCCGGCTGCCGGTGCCCGCCGGCGCCAAGGGTGACGCCAAGTCGATCGAGGGCGCGCCGGAGGGCTACATGATCAATGCGGCATCGAAGAACATCCCGCTGGCGATCGATTTCATGAAGTTCGTGACCTCGAAGGAAAATGCGCAGGTCTTGTCTGCGCCACCCTATGGCCAGCCGAGCGCCACCATCGGCGGCGCCTCGGAATCGAACATGAGCGCGGCTGTGGTCGATGGCCTCAAGGATATCAACGCCGCCTCATACCTCATGCCCTGGCTGGATACGGCCAACCCACCGCGCGTCGCCGCCGTCTGGCTGTCCAGCCTGCAGGCGCTGGCGGGCGGCTCGATGACGCCCGAGCAAGTGATGGACGAGGTGCGCAAAGCCGCATCCGCGGCCAAATAAAGCAGGCGAGCATGGCAAGGGCCTCGGACACAGTGGACAGCGGCGCCGACATCGGCGTCGCCAGGCCGCAACGGCCAAAGAGCCGGCGGGCCTGCTTCGCCAACCTGTTGTCGTTGCGATGGGCGGCGATCGCGCTCATCCTCATCGGCTGGTTCGTCTATTATCCGATCGTCGACAATTTCATCGTCAGCACCACCGACCAGGACATCTACACCGGCGAGGTCACCAATGTCGGCCTCGCCAACTACGACCGGCTGCTGCATGACCCGGTCGTGCTGCTGGCGCTGTGGAACAACTGCCTCTACGCTCTCATCTCCGTCATCTTCCAGGTCTTCGGCGCGTTCCTGCTGGCGGCCATTATCGAGGACCTGAAAAGCGAAAGCTGGCGCCGGCTGTGGCGCGCCGTCTATTTCGTGCCGTCGGCAATCTCGATCACGGTGACCGGCCTGCTGTTTTATTTCATCTACCAGCCGCAGATCGGCTTGCTGGATGCCGCGCTCAGCCGTGTTGGACTGAGCCAGCTCGTCATGCCTTGGCTCGGCAATGAGCACACCGCCATCTATGCCATCATCGCCATGAGCCAATGGCAGGGTTTTGGCTATTCGACGCTGCTGTTCGCCATCGCCATCCAGAAGATCCCGCGCGACCTCTACGATGCCGCAACGATCGACGGCGCGGGTCCTCTTCGCCGCCTGTGGAGCATCACCTTTCCGCTGACCCGGGAAATGACGGGGTTGATGATCATCGTCACCATCACGGGCGCGTTCCAGGTGTTCAACGAGGTCATGGTGATGACCGCAGGCGGGCCCAACAACAGCAGCCAGGTGCTGGGCACGTGGCTCTACCAGAAGGCCTTCATCGAGGACAATTTCGGCTATGGCGCGGCGATCGCCGCCGTCATCTTCATGTTGACCATGCTCACAGGTGCGGCACAGCTCTGGTACACCAAGCGCCGCCGGGTGCAGCTATGAGTGCGATGGTCGCAGCCGGTCGCAGCCGGCACGTCAATGTGTGGTCGGTCATCGCCAGGACGTTGCTCTATTCATTCCTGGTCTGCCTTGGTGTCGTCGTCATCTATCCGCTGATCTGGATGGCGCTGAGCGGCTTCAAGGACAATGCGCAGATCTTCGGCGATCCCTTCGCCCTGCCCACCCATTGGTCGTGGAACAATTACGTGCAAGCGTGGAACCAGGGCGTGCGTGGCTACGTGACAGTCTCGGTGCTGGTGACCGTCGCTTCGGCCATATGCACCGTGCTGATCAGCGCCTGGACGGCTTTCGGCCTGACCCGCACCAAGATGCCGGCAAAGCCGCTGGTTATCGCCATCGTTCTGGGCGGCTTGATGCTGAGCCCCACGGTGGCGATCATTCCACTGGTGAAGATGTTGCAGGCGCTCGGTCTCTACAACACCTACTGGGCGCTGATCATTCTCTACACGGCGTTCCGTGTGCCGTTCACCACCTTCCTCATCCGCGCCTACATGCTGGATCTGCCTGAAGACATCGACGAGGCGGCGACGATGGATGGCGCCAGCGAGGGTCAGATCTTCTGGCGCA
This sequence comes from Mesorhizobium sp. M0862, assembly GCF_040319795.1. Lineage (NCBI taxonomy): Bacteria > Pseudomonadati > Pseudomonadota > Alphaproteobacteria > Hyphomicrobiales > Phyllobacteriaceae > Mesorhizobium > Mesorhizobium sp. M0862. Next base: position 227,232 of record NZ_JAMYOJ010000010.1, on the reverse strand, counting down.
TCACCTTGCCGCTGTGCCGGCCGATCATCATTTCCTGCGTCATCCTGCACGTCCTGTTCGCCTGGAACGAATATCTCTTCGCCATGATCTTCACGAGCGGCTCGGATGTGCAGACGCTGCCGGTCGGACTGACGTCGATCATGGCAACCCACGGGACCAACTATGCCGTGGTGTTCGCGGCCATGACGATCTCGGCGCTGCCTATCGTGATCGTGTTCTTTGCCGCACAACGCTACTTCATCCGTGGCTTGGCCGAAGGCATCGGCAAATAACAATTCCCGAAAGGAGCCTTCATGCCGCAGCTCGCTGCTCATCAGCTGATCGGAGCCAATTTCAGCTTCCAGCACTTCCCCTTCGATGAGGTCGCCAGGACGATCCGAGGCTTTGGCCTGCTCGAGATCGAGCTGTGGGGGATTGCCCAGCATCTGGACCTGTTCCACGCCACGGACGCACGTGTCGAATCCATTCGCCGGGTACTCGCCGACAACGAGCTGTCGGCTTGGTGCTTTACGCCTGAGCAGGTGTTGTATCCAATCAACATCGCCTCAGGCGACGCCGCACTGCGCCAGGACAGCATCGAGCGGTTTTGCCGTGCAGCCGACATCTGCGCGGCGCTTGGCGCCCGCTATCTCTTCCTGACGCCCGGCCGGGGCTACGAGAGCGAACCCCGGCAACCGGCATGGGACCGCGCGGTCGGTTCGATCGGCGAGATCGCCCGGCGCGCCGCCGCAAACGGGGTGCGCTGCCTGCTCGAGCCGTTGCAGCGGTTCGAGAGCAACCTCGTCAATAATGCGGCAGGCCTGCGCCAAATGCTGGATGAGGTGGGCGCCGGCAACGTCGATGTCGTGCTCGACACTGTCGCCATGGCCACGGCCGGCGACACCGTGGCCGGCTATGTCGACCTGTTCGGCTCGCGGCTGGCGCATGTTCATCTGGTCGACGGCACGCCAGGCGGGCATCTGGTGTGGGGGGAGGGCACGCTGCCGCTCGACCACTATGTCAGCGAACTCGCGCGCCTCGGCTATGCCGGTAAGTTCACCTTCGAGCCGTTCGGCAACGGCTCCTACGCGCTCGATCCGGTAAAAGCCTGGACACGCTGCCTTGGCGCCATCGCGCCGTATATCGATCGCGCAACGGTGCCGGCATGAGGTCGAAGAAGCTTATCGCGGTCGGGGACAATTGCCTTGATGCCTATTTGACCAACAACTTGATGACGGTGGGCGGCAACGCCTTGAATGTCGCGGCGCAATGGCGGCGCAACGGCTGGTCCGCGCGCTATTTCGGCGCCGTCGGGAACGATCCCGAAGGCGACGTGGTGCTTGCCGAGCTGGCAGGTGCCGGCCTATCCCCCGACGACGTCGAACGGCGTCCCGGCGATACGGCCGTCACCTTGCTGCGCGATGAATCCGGCGACCGGAAGTTCCTGCACGAATCCTTCGGTGTGGGCGAAAACTTCATGCCGCTGCCCGCGCATTATGCGGTCATCGCCGCGGCCGACTGGGTGCATCTCGGCACCAACGCCAACAAGCACCTTGTCCAACGATTGGTGGCGGACCATGTGCCGTTCAGCATCGATCTATCGACCGCCCATATGGCGCTGCCGCTCGATGGTGTCCCGCTTTTGTTTGCGTCCGGACCGGACGATGTCGATGTTCCCATCGAGCCATCGCTGGGCGCGCTCAGGGCGGCCGGCGCAAGGCAGGTAGTTTTGACCTGTGGTCGACGCGGCTCCTACTTCGACGATGGCACGAATGTCGTGCATGCGCCGGCGACGCTTGTCGATGTCGTGGATACGTGTGGCGCCGGCGACAGTTTCATTGCCACTTTCCTCGCCGGCTTCCATTTCGGCGGCCTCGGCGCCCTGGAGGCATTGCACAGGGCGTCGATCGCGGCGGCGCAGACCTGCACCCATCTTGGCGGGTTTCCCCAGAGACCGCGTCCGATACCCGATTGGCTGCCAGCCAAATATGCCAGCTTCATTGTCGATGCGCAGGGAGCCCAAGCGTGAGTACAATTCGTTTGCGGCAGCCTGCGGTCGCGCTTGCATCTGACCGGTCGTTTTGGCTGCAGGACATTGCCGCCGCCCCCGCAACCGAGCCATTGCGAGGCGACGAGCGCGCCGACGTGGTGATCGTCGGTGGCGGCTATACCGGTCTGTGGACGGCGCTGCGGATCCTTGAGCTGGCGCCGCAAACGCGGGTGGTCATCCTTGAAGCCGATCTGTGCGGATCGGGGGCCTCGGGGCGCAACGGCGGTCAGGTCCATTCATGGTTCGCCGAAATCGACCAGATCAGTGCGGTCGTCGGTCTCGAGGAAGCGCGCCTGCTGTGCGCCGACACGGTGGCATCGATCGCGGAGCTGAAGACGCTGCAGCAAAACGGCACCATAGACATGGACCTGAGGCTGGACGGATGGTTGTGGACAGCAAGCTCCATTGCGCAGGAAGGCGCTTGGGAGACCGCCGTGGCCTTGACGGCGGCTGTTGGAGAAAACCGTTTCAGCCCGCTGACAGCCGAGGACATTCAACGCCGCACCGGTTCATCGGCCTCCTATGTCGGCGTGGTCGAGACCACTGCCGGCACGGTCCATCCCGCCAAACTTGCCATCGGATTGCGCAAGTTGGCACTGGCACGCAGCGTCATCATCCATGAGCGCAGCCCGGTCCTCGCCATCGAACCCGGCATGACATGCACGGTGCGCACGGCGCATGGCGCGGTACGGGCTGACAAAATCGTGCTTGCCGCCAACGCCTGGCTTTCCGCGCTGCCGGAACTGCGGCGGCATCTTTATGTGGTCGGCAGCGAGGTGATTGCCACTGCCGCCGTTCCCGAACTGCTCGACAGCATCGGTTGGCGCGACGGTGCCTCGATCTGCGATTCCCAGGCCCAGGTGCTCTACTACCAGCGCACCATCGGGGGCAGGGTGGTCTTCGGTCGTGGCAGCGGCAACGTCGCCTTCAGTGGAAATTTCGGCGCCAGCTTCAACCGCAGCCCGGAGCACGGCCGCGACAATATGCGAGAGCTGCATCGGGTCTACCCGTCGCTGCGCGGTGTGGCGATCGAATATGACTGGTCGGGGCCGATCGACTGCGTGCCTGAACACGTTCCTGTCTTCGACCACCTGCGCGATCATCCCAATATCTTCTACGGCATGGGATTTAATGGCACCGGCATCGCGCAGACGCCGATAGCCGGACGCATTCTGGCGAGCCTGGTGCTCGAGCGAAAGGATCGCTGGAGCGAAAGCGGTCTGGTCGGCATCGAGCGGCGCATGTCGCTGCCGCCCGAGCCTTTGCGTTATCTCGGCGCCAGACTTGTCCGCGCCGCGGTGCGCCGCAAGAACGAGGCCGAGATCCGCAACCGCAAGGCCGGCAGGATCAGCAGTCTTTTGGCGGCCCTGAAGCCAGGCAGGCGCAAGAAGTAGCCGGGCCTCTGGCTCATCGTCACGCTCTTCAAACCATGAGCCGGCACGTGCCGTCCCGATGACGGTGGACGCGGCATTGCGATCAGGGTGTTTGCTGGGTTGATCGACGTACATTCTTAAAGCGGAGTGCGTCGACCTTGTTCTAACGTATTCATGTGGGCCGTACCGCCGCCAGGCCTATGCTTGGCGCACTTGCGGCTTTCCATCCGAGGGCGGGCCAACGGATCCGCGTGCAATGATGGCGGTCGGCAAAACGAGCCTTTCCGCCGGGCGGGAATCTCCCTTCAATCGCCGGATGAGCAATTCCGCGACGCTCTTGCCAAGCGCGTAGACGGGCTGGTCGATAACGGTGATGGGCGGCGTGGTGACGCTCGTCCAGTCCGCATCATGGAAAGTGATGAGCGAAATGTCGTCGGGAACCCGCAGGCCGCGCTCGCGGGTCACCTTGAAGATCTCCAGCGCAATGACGCTGTCGGAGGCGAGGATCGCCGTCGGCCGATCCGGCGCCGACAGCATCTCGCCGGCAACCCTGCGCGTTTCGGTGGGGCTTGTCGCGCCAAGGCGAACAAAGCGTTCTGGCCGATCAAGTCCGGCCTCTCGGCACACGGTGAGGAAACCGTCGATGCGCTCACGGACCGACGAGGTGTAGATCTGCCCGAGATCGCGGTACTCGTGCCCTTCGGCGTCGACCGCGGTCACATAGGCGATGTTGCGGTGGCCGGCATCGGCTAGAAAGCGGGTCGCCAGCATGGCGATGCCGCGATCGTCGGTCGTGACCGTATCGACATCCAGATCTGCCAGCGCCCTATCCAGCAGGGCAAGCGGTCGGCCCGAGCGGTGGATATCGCGCAGGTGCGCGATGTCGCGCGATTCCGACGGCGTGACGATCAGCCCGTCGACGCGCTTGCCGATGAGCAGTTTCACGGCCGCCTTTTCCGCCTCGATCTTCTCGCCGGAATTGGCCAGGATGACGTTGAACCCGGCTGCCTTTGCCGCGTCGCTGATGCCGCGTACCGCGAGGCTGAAGAACGGGTTCTCGATGTCGCCGACAACCACGCCGATGATGCCGGAGCGGCCGGTCGTCATGCTGCGGGCGAGCTCGTTCGCACGATAGTCCAAGGCCTTGGCCGCGGCCATGACTTCCGCGCGGATCATGTCGCTGACGACGCCGTATCCGCCGAGCACGCGCGCGGCTGTCGCTTTCGAAACATTGGCCGCACGGGCGACGTCGCTGACCGTTATCGACGGGGTCTTGCGGGCGGTTCTTTTCATCGGATGACGACTACAAGAGTTGTTGACGGGAGGTCAACGTGGCGATAACGATTAGCAAAGAGACCGGTCTCACACAAGATGAGACCGGTCTCTTTAGAAGGAGTGGAGCCGAGAGGCGTGACGGACCGTGATTTCGGCAAGGGCATGTCGGGGAGCCAGATGGCGGCTCGACGGAAATACCAAGAAGAACAGACCTTCAGAGTGGAGAAAGACATGAGCAGCAAAGAAATTCTCAAGTCGTTGATGTGCCCGGTCAGAACCGGCGCAATGGCTCTTATGGCGATGTGCGTCGGCGCCGGGCTGGTTTCAGGAGCGGCCGCCGCGGATGACAATCCCTATGGCCTCATTGATGCGAAGGTCATCAGCGTCGGGACCATGGGCGATGCCAAACCCTACGCTTTCACCCAGGCCGATGGGTCGTTCACCGGCTTCGACATCGAATTGTTCCGCAACGTCGCGAGCCGCCTTGGATTCAAGCCCGACCAGGTGACCTTCACCGGCCAGGAATTCTCGGCGCTGATGCCTTCCGTTGCAAACGAGCGCTTCGATGTCGCGGTCGCGGCAATCGGCACGACGGAAGCACGCAAAAAGACCGTCGACTTTTCCGACGGGTATATCGCAGGCTATCTCTCCGTGCTTACCGCCGACAAGGCGATCACGGCGGCGGACGGGCTCAAGGGCAAACGTCTCGGCGTCGTACAAGGCACGCTCCAGGAAATCTACGCGGCGAAGAATTTTGTCGGAACCGATCTCGTCAAATTCCCCGACAACAACTCCGCCGTTTCGGCGCTTAACAACGGAACCGTGGATGCCCACTTCCTCGATTACGAGGCCGCCAAGGACTATGGCCTTCGCTACCCGAACCTGAAGATCGCGGTCAATATTCCTTCCTTTGACGCGCCGGCCGGCCTTGTCCTGCGCAAGGGCAACGACAAGCTCCGCAATGCGCTGAACACCGCCCTTCACGCGGCCATGCAGGACGGCACCTGGAAGACGCTTTATGAAAAGTGGTTCCCCGGCTCGCCGATGCCCGACCAGTATCTTCCCAAGAAGTAGACCGTACCGGCCGCTGGCTTTCATGCTGGCGGCCGGATTACGCCTCCGTCCTTGATGCGGACGATGTGAATAGCGCAACCAAAAGGGGGGCGAATGAACTGGCTCGAAAACCTGCGGCGCAGTTTCCTCGACTGGCAGGCCATGGCGGACGTGCTGCCCAGCATGATCACCATCGGATTGAAGAACACCTTGATCCTCGCGGCCGCGTCGACGGTACTGGGTGTCATCCTCGGCATGATCCTGGCGGTCATGGGCATCTCGCAATCGCGCTGGCTGCGCATTCCGGCGCGGGTCTACACGGATATATTCCGTGGGCTGCCGGCGATCGTCACCATCCTGCTGATAGGCCAGGGCTTTGCCCGCATCGGCCGTGAAATCTTCGGCCCTTCGCCCTTTCCGCTCGGCATTCTTGCGCTGAGCCTGATCGCCGGCGCCTATATCGGCGAAATATTCCGCTCGGGCATCCAGAGCGTCGAGCGCGGGCAGATGGAGGCCTGCAGGGCGCTCAGCATGAGCTACGGCCAAGGCATGCGCCTGATCGTGATCCCGCAAGGCATCCGCCGCGTCTTGCCGGCCCTCGTCAACCAGTTCATCGGCAACGTCAAGGATTCAAGCCTTGTCTACTTCCTCGGTCTGCTCGCCTCGGAGCGCGAGATCTTCCGTGTCGGTCAGGACCAGGCAGTGGTCACCGGAAATCTCTCGCCATTGCTTCTGGCCGGCGTGTTCTATCTCGTCATCACCGTGCCGTTGACCCATGTGGTCAACTACATCGACAACTCGCTGCGGGTCGGAAAGCAAAAGGCAGGCCTCGTCATCAGCGGCCTGGCCGAAGTGAGCGAACTGGAGGGCGCCACCGGCAGTGCACTTTCGGAGGCCGGCTCTGATGCCCGCTCAGCGCTGCCCCGCTTCAAGGGCGGCAGTCTCGCCATTACCGATCTCGACATGGCCTATGGCGACCTCGATGTTCTCAAAGGCGTCAGCCTGGCAGTCAAGCCTGGCACGGTCACATGCGTGATCGGCCCATCAGGTTCGGGCAAGTCGACCCTGCTGCGCTGCCTCAACCGCCTGGTCGAGCCCAAGGGCGGTGAGGTGTTGCTCGATGGTGCGAGCATCCTGGCGATGAAGCCTGAAAAACTGCGCCGGCGTGTCGGCATGGTTTTCCAGCAGTTCAATCTGTTTCCCGACCACACCGCGCTCGAAAACGTCATGCTGTCGCTGACCAAGGTAAAGGGGCTCCCTGTACAGGAAGCTGAGCGCATCGCCGAGGCGCGCCTTGCCGACGTCGGGCTTGCGACCCGCAAACACCATCGTCCAGGGAGCCTTTCCGGTGGCCAGCAGCAGCGTGTGGCAATCGCTCGTGCATTGGCGATGGACCCGGAGGTCATCTTGTTCGATGAGGTAACGAGCGCACTCGATCCAGAACTGGTGAAGGGTGTGCTCAACCTCATGGCGGATCTCGGCCGGCGCGGCATGACAATGGTCGTGGTGACGCATGAAATGGGCTTCGCCCGCAAGGTCGCCGATCAGGTCGTCTTCATGGATGAAGGCCGCATCATCGAGGCCGGCACGCCTGCCGCGATTTTCGACACGCCGAAAAGCCCGCGTCTGAAGCACTTCCTTGCCGAAGTGCTTTGATCACGCATGAGCCCTTCAAGACGGCCGCCCAAACCAACCTCCACCAGTGAAAGATATCTCATGGCTGCATCACATCAGGTTTCCAAGGTCGTTGTTGTCGGCGGCGGCATTTTTGGCGTCTCCTCGGCCGTTCATCTTGCAAGGCTCGGCATCGAGACCGTGCTGGTCAATGATGGACCGCTCGCCAAGGGAGCTTCCGGCCGCTCGCTCGCCTGGATCAATTCGGCGCGCAGGCGCTCGGCTGAATATCATCGCCTGCGCATGATCGGTATCGACCGCTACCGCAGTTTGTCGGCGCGATGCCCGGATGCCGCCTGGCTGCGTTTCGACGGTGGCCTGACGTGGGATGCGGACGATGCCTCAAACGAGATCGCCGATGTCTTCGCTCACGAAAAACGTCTCGGCTATGATGCGCAGCATCTGTCCGCGGACGCCATAAGGTTGGTCACGCCGGGTGTCTGCGCAAGCGCTGTCACGCCTCAAGGCGCGATCTTCAACGCGGGCGAGGGCTGGGTCGACCTGCCGTCGCTGATCGAAATATTGATCGCGGAATTCGTGGAGCGGGGCGGCCAGGTGGTCACCGAGGCCGGAAGCGCTACCGTCACCGTCGCCAACGGCCGGGCCACCGGCGTCACCACCACCAGCGGGATCAGCTTCGCCGCCAACGCGGTGCTTCTGGCGACCGGTGCGGATGTGCCGCGAATGGTCGCCGTGGCCGGTCAGCGTATTGCCGATGGGACACCAATCGCGCTGCTGGTCAGGACCAAGCCAGTCGACTTGCCTCTACGCGCCGTGCTCAACACGCCGCGCGTCGCCATCCGGCCGACGCCTGATGGCGCCCTCGCGCTCGATTCTGCCTGGTCGGAAGAAGAGGTGGTAGTCAATCCGGACGGGACTTATCGCGTAAAAGCATCGACCATCCAGGGCCTTCTCGACGAAGCGTCGAATGTTCTCGACGGTCATCCGAAATTGGAATTGGAGAGCTACGGTGTCGGGCCCAAGCCAATCCCCGGAGACGGCGAGCCGGTCTTCGGCCAGTTGCGGGAGATCGAGGGGTATTACGTCGCCTTCAGCCACAGCGGCGCAACACTTGGCTTGATTGCCGGCGAACTGCTTGCAACCGAGATCGCCACCGGAACAGAGCACCCACTCCTTGCAAGCTTTCGACCGTCTCGATTTTCACTTTAGCCCGCCGATTCGCCTCGGAATGGGATGTAATGTGGCATGCCTGGAGTTTCGCTAGCCGAGACGGCGGCCGCCTGGCCGCTTACGCGCACCGAACCTGACACCGGAACATTTTCTCCACGTTGAAGTTGGACAGCGCCAGGACCGTCTTTCGTCCAAGCTCAACCAGCGCTGAGAAATTCCATGACCAACCAACACCCCAAGACTAAACAGCCCACGGACAAGGATCTGCGAGACAACCCGGGAATCGGCACCTCGAAGGGCGCGGTCAAGGGCGGCGATATGCTCGACGAGAGCGATGCTCTCGATGGGGACAATACGTTCGAAGGCGATGTCGAGAACGACGTCACGCCTCAGGGCGGCATCAACCCTGACCAGACCGGACGCACGAACAAGTAGGAGGCACCTTGCCATGGCCGGCCGGAAGACCCACGAGCAGCAGCTGCGCATCATCGAAAAGCGCGAGAACTCCAGCAATGCCGGCGACGATTTCAATGCCGAGGATGAGCTGAAGAGATCCAAGCAGGAGCGCGAGGCGCGGCAAGACGGCGCCAATCTACGCGACGAGGGCGTGGAATTGACCGACAAGGACGATCGCCAGATGATCCGCGGCGAAAACCAGGAGAGCGAGCACCACAAGCGCAGGCAGGACGACTAAGCCTGCCGTCTTTTTAAAGCTATCGAGGAGCCATGCCAGACTACCGGCACGCCAGGCACCGCATGGTCGAAGCGCACATCGCCCGCCGCGGTGTGCGCGACGAACGAGTCCTTTCGCCACTGAGGCGGAATCCCGCGCGGGAAATTCGTCGACGAGGGGTGCGAGGAGTTCGCCTATGGGGACGGTGCGGGCGGCGTTGCGCTCTGGCTATAGGGACCTGCGAAGACGCGACCTGAACATCGGCCAGCTCTGCCGCGAGCGCTTTTGGCGATCAGGCAGCCTCGGCCACTACGTGCAATCCTCGGCCTCGCAGCAGTTCGATGCCTTCGTCTGGTTCGATCGCACCTCGCCTGTTCAGCCGCTAACTGCCGAACACGCCTCATCGAGGGTAATACCTGACACGTTTCCCTTGGGCACCTGAGTAGGCGGCATTGCCTTCGGGCACGGAACATCTCACCGACTTTCTGGTTAGGCAGGCCGGATGAAGGGAGCTTTGCGCATGGCCACTAATTTGGAAGACGGCAAGACCGCTCAATCTTCCGACCAGTTGCATGGCGGCAATCGCGGCGGCAACAAAGACCAGCGTAAGACTGACAAGACCGCGAACAAGAGCAGCCAGGCGGCGGGATCCGCATCGCGGTAAGGACTGAGACATGCCGACCGCCGCGGACATCCTCATCGAGACGCTGATCGACTGGAACGTCGATATCATCTTTGGCCTGCCGGGCGACGGCATCAATGGCATCATGGAGGCGCTGCGCGGGCGGCAGGACCGCATCCGCTTCATTCAGGTGCGGCACGAGGAATCCGCGGCGTTCATGGCGTGCGCCTACTCAAAATGGACAGGCAAGCTCGGTGTCTGCCTCGCAACTTCCGGCCCTGGCGGCACACACCTCCTGACGGGACTCTACGATGCCAAGCTCGACCAAGCGCCGGTGCTCGCCATTACCGGCATGCAGTTCCACGACCTTATCGAGACCTTCACCCAGCAGGATGTCGACTTGACGCGCGTCTTCAGCGATGTCGCCGTCTTCAACGCGCAGGTCTCCGACGCGGCGCATATGGAAAGCCTGGCCGGTCTCGCCTGCAGGTCGGCGCTGGCACGTCGCGGCGTTGCGCATCTGTCGATCGCCAGCGATGTGCAGGAGCACACGCTCGACCAAGCCAAGCGCTCGAAGCGCAACAAACCGTCGCATACGCCGGATCGTTGGTTCGAAGGAAGCAGGCTTCCCGACGAAGAACAACTTGCGAAAGCCGCCGAGATCCTGAACGGGGCGACAAAGGTCGCGATCCTCGCCGGTCGGGGCGCGCTTGGTGCCAGGCACGAGTTGGAAGAGACGGCGGAGCTGCTTGGTGCCCCCGTCGCAAAGGCCTTGCTCGGTAAGGCTGCCTTGCCCGACGATCACCCGCTGACGACCGGCGGCATCGGGATTCTCGGCACGCTGCCGTCGCAGGAAATCATGGAGGAATGTGACGCGCTGCTCGTCGTCGGCTCGACCTTTCCCTACATCGAATACTACCCGAAGCCGGGACAGGCGCGCGGGGTGCAGATCGAGCGCGACCCGCAGCGCATCGGCCTGCGCTATCCCATTGAGGCCGGCCTTGCCGGCGATGCCGCCGTGACGCTGCGACTGCTGAACAAGCGCCTGAAGCGCAAGGATGATCGCAGCTTCCTCGAGAAGGCGCAGGCGGGCATGCGACGCTGGCGCGAGATGATGGCGCAGTCGGAGCAAAAGGCCGCCACTTCGCTCAAGCCCCAGGTGGTCACACGCGCATTTGGGAAACGATTGCCCGATGATGCGATCCTGGTTGCCGATTCCGGCCAGAACACCGAGATGGCGGCCCGCCATATCGAGCTGCGTGACGGGCAGGCCTTCGGCGTCTCGGGCGCGCTGGCCTCGATGGCATGCGGACTGCCCTATGCGATCGCCGCGGGCCTGGCCTTTCCCGGCCGGCCGGTCTTCGCGGTCGTCGGCGACGGCGGTCTCGCGATGCAACTCGGCGAGTTCTCGACGGCAGTTCGGTACCGGGTCCCACTCAAGGTGCTCGTGCTCAAGAACGGCATGCTCAATCAGATCGCCTGGGAGCAGATGATGTTCCTCGGCAACCCGCAATTCGCCTGCGAACTCCAGCCCATCGACTTCGCCATGGCCGCCGAAGCCATGGGCGGCATTGGTTACAGCGTCTCTCGCGCCGAGGAGGTGGAAGGTGTTCTCGACGCTGCCCTGGCTGCTGAGGGTCCGGTGGTCATCGAGGCCGTGGTCGACCCGTACGAACCGATGATGCCACCGAAGATGCCACCGGATTATGCGAAAAATTTCCGCAAGGCGCTACCGGACACTCCCGGACGCGCGGAAATCGAGGCGAATGTGGCGCAAGAGCCGCTGAGGTCGATGATTACCGCCGGCGAGAAAGACTGACGACACGCAAGAAGGAGCACGAGTTGAACAAGACCGACAGCGGCACCGCAAATCGCAGTTCGCCGGACCTCATGGGCGGCGACCAAGCGTGCAAGGCCGAGGAATGGGGCGGTGGCTCGAAAGCCGCCAAGGGACCGATCACGGAACCGGATCGACACAACCGCAACTCCAGCCAAAAAAGGAGCTGACATGCAGGATGCCCAGCAGAAATATCCTCGGCCGCCGCTTCCCGAACAGCAGCAGGACATGCCCGGCTACACCGACGAGATGGATCCACGGCCCGACCACGGAGAGGAGAGCTATCGCGGCAGCGGTAAGCTGATGGACCGCGTCGCGCTGATCACCGGCGCGGACTCGGGCATCGGCCGGGCGGTGGCTATCGCGTTTGCACGCGAAGGCGCCGACGTCATGATCTCCTATCTTGAAGAGGACGAAGATGCGCAGGAGACGGCGCGCTTGGTCGAGGAAGCGGGGCGCAAGGCGGTGCTCGCACGCGGCGACATCTCGGACGAAATCTTCGCGCGGTCGCTTGTGCAGCGAGCTATCGATGAATGCGGGCGCCTGGACATCCTCGTCAACAATGCAGCCCACCAGGCGTCGTTCGAGAAGCTGGAGGACATCAGCGCGGAGGAATGGGATCTCACCTTTCGCACCAATGTCTATGCGATGTTCTATCTGTCCCAGGAAGCAGTGAAGCACATGGAACCCGGCTCGACCATCATCAACACATCCTCAATCAACGCGACCAGTCCCTCGCCGGCACTGCTTGCCTACGCCACTACCAAAGGAGCGATCGCCAACTTCACCGCCGGACTTGCAGGACTGGTAGCTGAACGCGGCATTCGGGTAAACGCGGTCGCTCCCGGGCCGATTTGGACGCCGCTGATCCCGTCGACAATGCCCTCTGAGAAGGTCAAGGAGTTCGGGAAGAACACACCGCTCAAGCGTCCCGGGCAACCGGCAGAGCTTGCAGCGACCTATGTGCTGCTTGCCTCGGAAGGATCGAGCTACACCACCGGCGCACTCTACGAGGTCACCGGTGGACGGCCGATGCTTTGAGCGAGCGTACCTGCCAGCTCCACGGCGCCCACTCCCGGTAGCACACCGACATGTGGCGAGGCTCATGCGCGATCAGGATCGCGGACAACCGCCACGTCCGCAAACTGGTCGAGGCGGATGCCGAAGCCTCCCACCAGACCCTGAACCGGAGGTTGGTAGACGGGAAGCTGACTTCACTCCGGGTTCAACCGGAGCGTCAGCTTTCGGGGAGGGGCAAACGCTGGGTGAATGTCCCCGATAGGCGCATTGCAGCCATGCCGCCGTCGCGTTGTGAGACTGATTTGGCGACCAGCAAAACAGCAGCCTCTACGACTCGTCCCTCTCATCGCGCAAATTAGACACAACGCGGCGGTTCTGCGACCTGCAGGCGGAGTCGGGGCAGTCGCGGACCAGCCTGTCCTTGCCGTAGCCCTTGGCCCACATGCGGTTCCGGTCTATGCCGCCGGCGGCGAGGTAGTCCATCACCGCATCGGCGCGCTGCTGTGACAGCGCCGTTTCGCTTGCGCCGGGATCGTCGGCGAAACCCTGCAGCTTGAGCAGCCAGCGCGGATGCTTTGTCAACCAGGCGATCTGGGTGTCGAGGGTGGCCTTGGCGACAGAATCGAGCGCGGCCGAACCTTTCGTGAAGTAGGTGCGGCGGCCGACATTGAGGATAAAATCCTCCTCGCTGCCCGGCTGCACGTTCTGGAAGCCGGCAATCTCGGCGTTGGTGACGTCGGGCGTCGACGGGGCCAGCGTGTTGCTGGTCGAGCAGGATGTGGCCACAACCAGCAGGCCGGCGGCGAGCAGCCGGCGCGTGTTTTCAATCATGCGGTTCATGATGCGCCAATCATTCGACAGTGGTGGAAGCGGGCGCCTGGTCGGCGATGTGCGGCAGGACCTCCACCGCGGTGCCGATCGGGCACCGCTGGTAGAGGTCGATGATGTCTTCGGGGAACATGCGGATGCAGCCGCTGGAAGCGTCGGTGCCGATGCTCCATGGCTCCAGCGTGCCATGCAGGCGGTAGCCGATGTCGGCGCCGTCGCGGTACAGATAGAGCGCGCGCGGCCCGAGCGGATTGTTGGACGCGCCGCCTGCGATCATGGGCGGCAGGTCCGGTTTGCGCTCACGCATTTCGGGGGGCGGGACCCATTGCGGCCACAGCGCGCGGCGATCGATCGTCGCGCGGCCGTACCATTTGAAGCCTTCCTTGCCGACGCCGACGCCGTAGCGGATGGCAGTCTTGTTTTCCATGATGAGGTAGAGGAAGTGGTGGCGGGTATCGACCACGACGGTGCCGACCGGCTCGCTGCTGAAATACTTGACGATCTGGCGATGCCATCTCTTGTCGATCTTGGCGAAGTTGGTCTTGCGATAGACGAAATCGTTATCGCTGGCGGTACCGGCGAAAAAGGATTTTGCCCCCGCGGCTTGAACAATATTGCTGGTTCCACCGACCGCGACCAGCGCCAGACCGCCGAGCACGACACCCCTGCGTGATAAAACCATCGGCAATCCCCCATGCCTTAAGCCTGGCGAACCATAGTTGAGAATGATTCCGGCTCAAAGTGGAAAATGCTGCAGTGGGTGGGCCGCAAGCGGTCTGTCCGCTTGACGGCAAAATAGCGGCTGCCCGCCGGCTCACGCCGGCGGGCTTTTTTGTGCGGACGGGAACATCCTCGCTCCAAGGGTGTTTTGTCACACCCGGCTCGTTCTTCATCGGTCGTGCCGGTGACCAAGATGTCCCCTCATTCATCATGGTCGGCCCGCGCAGCCTTGACCGCACGCGCGGGCCATCCCATCACAAGGCCCGCTGGCTCACGCTGGCGGGTTTTTCCGCGTCCATGCGCCGACACTCATCTTCGCATGCCTGTCACAACGAGCCAGGCGGATTCCAGTATCCGCACGCGGCGAGGAGGACTTGCGACATGCCTCGCTGCGGGATTTTCGCGATGAGTCTACCTGGCTCCCGCTGAACGCCATGGCCTGACCACCGGGCGCGTTGGACGACCTTCAAGTCGAAAAAGCCCGCGGCAATCGCACCTTAGGCGAAGAGGCTTTGCTTTGTTGATGCAGTTGTCATCGCATCAATCGTGGGTAGCAACGCGGTTGTTGCGTGTTGTTGGAGAGATGGGGTTTCCCGAAAAGAATGAACATGCGCAGACAAAAGAAGCGAGCAGGATGGCCGTGAGTACATCTGCCAAATATCTATTACCTCATATGCGCTCGCTCCTCGGAAGGCGATCCCGCCACCCTCTCGACAGTGAAGATGGCGGGATCTCAACCGGCGACAAGGGACTTCGATCGACGGTGGGTTTCCAATTCGGCGTCCGGCTGCGTGTTCCGCCGTTCGGGCTTCTTCCAACCGCAATCAGACGCAAGTCCTATCCCATAAGACTGATGGCCAAATTCGGAACATCCGCTGAAGCATTGCGTTCGGCAGCGTGAAACCCCAAGGCAAAGGATGACTAATCATGTCGAATTGCGAGACTGCAAAATCACATTCGTTAGGAAATCGCGTGGCTGATCTCACAGCCAAGATGCGTGAAGCGCAGATTGACGCGGGTGAAATGATGGCCTTCCACAAGGTTGCAACTATGTTGGAGGACAGCCAAGGACGTATCAATGGCGACGACTTGATCGCCGCATCCTTCGTTCTGCTGGAAGACCGAGCGCCCGAGTGACCTTGCGTTGGTCGGCTTCGATCGTTCCTCGATCAGCAATGCGAAGCCTTTTTTGTCACGGCTGGCGTCTCGCGGGACTGCGGGAATAGCTCAAGCCTAAAGGTGCTGGCCGGGCGCCTAACAGCCAAGAGACACCGCTTCGGGATCGGCCGCCACGCGCCCGCTTTGTCCGAGGGAGGGCATTCCCTTTGAAGACAGCTACGGCGTGTCCTCGCTATCAGTGCCATGCATGCTGGAGCCATGCATGAAGGACTGGATCTCGTTCACATCGATCTTGCCATCACCATTCTCGTCAACGCTACTGAACATCCTGCCCACCGCGCGTTGAACCTCGTCCTCGGACACCGATCCGTCGCCATCGGTGTCCAACAGCCCGAACATCAGTCGCATGCCGGCACCGCGCATCATCTGATGATGCCAGCGTCCAGCCATTCTGTGTCCACGATCGCGGTCACCGTGGTTCTGCCAACGGTCGCCATCTTCATCGTGGCGGTCAGCATCCTCGTTGCGATCGCCTTGATAGTTGCGACTATCTTCCTCGCGGAAACCCTCTTCGGAACCGCGATCCTGCTGCAGTCGGTCACGGACAGCTTGCTCAACCATCTGGCGGATCATTTCGCGTGTTGGTCCATCCGCTTGTCCGGTCGCATCCGGCAACTGTCCGGCGGTCGGCGGTTCGGTTGCCGGAGCGGGTGCAGGTTTCGAGGGTGATGGTGTTCCGCTTGTCTGGGCGAGTGCGGGGGAGGTCAGGGCAATGAAAACGGCGGCCGCGGCCGTCGTGCTGTGTGGAAATCTCATGGCATGCTCCATCAGTGCTTTCGCTTGAAGGCCAAACTGGAGCTCGATGTGATTGTTCCCCGAAGGGATCAGGTCACGGCGAAGTTACTGAGGCATGCCCCCGTCTGAGGTAGATCAGGGTCTTCGCCAGGGAATAATTCGGCTCCTCTTCCCTAGGCACAAGAGGAACCGGCGCCCATTTTTGCGGGCAATGAACGTTGGACATTCGGCCTCGCCAATTTTCTGCCAGTCGATCATACCGACGCACCAATTCCCTCTGCGTCCTCTCCTTTCGTGGGACGGAAGCCGTTTCGACCGCACGCCGTCAATCGCGAATCCCGCGTCCATATGCTGCGCGGCCATGATGCATATTTTTTATGTCACGGACCTCTGTCCGTCTGGACACCATGTTAGCCAGCGCTAAATCAGAGCAATGCGACGCCTCCTGCTGGGACTTACAGTTTTTCTCTTTTGGACCACGTTGCTTCAGGCCGAGGCGTGGCAGCCCTTCGGCGTCCGACAGCTTGGCTTTAGTTTCGATATTCCTCCGAATTTCGTCCTGACCCAGAATTCGGAGCAGGGCGCGGCTTTTCAGGGCCCAAGAGACGCGTTTCTGGTCGTTTGGGGCGCGCGACTGGGCAAAGCAAGTTTTCGCGCCGAGATCGAACATCGCATGATCGAGGACGAAAAGGCCGGTTGGCGACTGACCTATCGGCGCCTAGCCCCGAAATGGGCCAGCTACTCCGGGGTCAAGAATGGCGAGATTCGCTACGTCCGTGCAATTATGGTCTGCAACCAGCGTGCCGCGCTTTTCACAATGAATTATCGGAAATCCGAAAAGAAACCGTATGACCCTGTTGTTGTGCGCATGGTCCGGTCCCTGAGAGCGGAAGGATGTTAGCCAGCAAAGAGCGAGGTTGCCGTACTGTGCTTCCCTCGGCTAAGGGCCAGTGGTCAACCCGGCTCCCCAATAGCCTCGCCCAGTCACATGAAAGCAGGCACCGGCAGATATGCAGCCGAACGTTCTCACGCTGGCTCAGCCGCTCAAAGCCCATCACCGAAAAGCTGCTTAGTGCGGTCGCCAGCTAGAGCTACCACTGAGCCATTCCCGCTGCGGCTGGGTAGCGCCTCAGTTCCGTACGCGTTCATACCAAGAACGGGCGGGGCGAACGTCCTGATAGAGCTACGGCTGTAGAAGCGCGCCGCCAAACTGCGCCCACAAGCGCTCGCACTCTCTCGCCCTTAGGCTCGGGGTACCGGGCGCGCCATAGAAGACCATGGCGCCGCGAATGTCGTATCCAAGCACCGAGGCGTTGGCCACGAACTGGATGGCTCTTCCCAAGCTGGTGATGCCGATGTCGACCTCAGCTTTGTTGGTGAGGTCGACCACGCCTACTATTTCCGCATTGGCGCTCCTGCCCGCCAAAACGGCCGTCGACATCGCATCATGCACGGCAAGAAGCATTTCGGTGAGTTGCCCGGTGGAAGGGCTCTACAAACGCTTAAACGTCAGGTTTGTTCCCAACTGGCCCTGGCGGCTTTCCGACGACCAAGAATGCGACTGCGATTACGCGTATCAATAGAATCACTGCGAACAGGATTGCCATGATTTCCGCACTGTGTCGGATCACTCCGCGGCGAAGAAAACCCCGCAACATATCTCAGATAGCGGCGGGTGTTCGGCTGTAAGAACCAAACTGGGTCCCGCGGCCTCTCATGTGCGCGTAGGTGACATCGTCTGCTGGACCGAACGGTCAAGCCGAAGAGCCCAGTTCCTCTCGGCATCGAGCAGTTCATTCTGCTCAATCAAGCCGTTCATAAACAGCCTGAGTATATGCGCAGCTATGCGCTCTCCGTTCTGCGAAGCAAGAGGTAGGGCGCGCTCTTTGCAGACCGTGTGACAAACCTGGGCGAGCATCTCAATCTCGCTTGGCCCCAAAAACCGACCCGGATACAACATACCGTTTTCCTGTTGGAGAGTTGGAATGGCTATCCATTACGCAGGGTCACCGGCAGCCACAATCAACTATGATAGTGAGATGTCGAGTCCCGGTGGAAAAAACAGTGAAGTCCCAAAAGTGGTCGCGCTTGTCTCCGATTGACAGATGCCTCGACGCTACACCGACCAGCGCTACCGCACCCGCTTCATCGACGCGGCTTTGCAAAGGCCTATGACCAGTTCGCTACCAGCTGCCGGACCGCCCAGGCGAGCATGCCGCCGGCCCTCCCGAAGCGCGATGTGGATGAGGCAGCCTTTTCCGTATACATCCAGTTGTTACGTTGCGCATCTGCTTCGGTTCGAAAACTCGCCGCGAGCCTGGCGTGCTCGCGTGTCCGGGCCGAAACAGCCCACATGTTGATAACGACATCGATGAGGCTGCCGCCGACCTCGTTGGCATAGGATGCTTCCCGGCATGGGCATCGACCAATGCCCCGGGCCGACCAGCACGAACCTGCGGGGGCTTTCCCGGAACAAAGCGTCGACGATCCGGTTCGGCAGGAAGCGGCCAAAATTCATGCCATCGGAGATGCCGAGGCAGATGACAGATGAAAGGGAAGCTGAAGATGACGAAGTCTCGCGACCGCACCGTTCCCGGCGACGGCAAGATCGAAACCGGCCCGAACACATCTCCGCAACAGGATCCGGCAGAGGGGTCGCGCGAGACAATCGATCGCGAACTCGAGCGGACAGACGACGATAATAATTCCGACGAAGCGGAACGCTTGCGCCGAGACCTGCGGAAAGGGGTGGCGGAAGAGACCGAGCTTCCCGAACGCGGCTCGGCCTGAGGATCGCCGGAACCTTGCCAAGGCAAGAGACATGGAAGGCTCGACGCCGGTCGGATCGCTGCTTGCTTCGTGCCTTTAACGCACCGGCCACACAACCCATGCGCGGCGGTGACCCAGGAGACGGCGAGAACGGCCGCGCGACGGTCCACTCTGTTCCAGCAAACTCGGCTCGCCGAGAGCTACCACCTCTGGCGTTAGGGCCTGACGAGATGCCACCTGTCCAGGTCGCATGGCGCCAGGGGTTCGGCAATCTCTATCAGGCTGCGCCGGCCTCCTGGCTGCGCTGCGAGCGGGCACGGTCGCGGGCTGCGGCAGTGCCTCCGGGAAAGCCGCTTCGATCGCTGTAGTCGCGTGGCTTGGTCCCGCTCCGAGAGTGGCGCGCGGTCACGCTTTTCGCAGCGATGATGTCGAGCAATGTGATGCCGGCGACCATGGCAAGCGCAAGGCCTACATTATCGCGCTTTGGGTTGCCAGGCCGATACGCTGTCAGCAATGTCGCGATATCCAGGCCGTCGCCGGCCACCCGGCTCCACAGCCCAGCTTGCTTGTCCACTGAAAGCGAGAGTATGCCGCTGCTTATTTCCCGCGCCCCATAAGCGCGGATCAGATCTTCCTTGCCGCGCATGCCGAGCGCGCCGGCAATCCGCTCGGCGCCAACCAGCTCGGCGACGCCAAGCGCGATGCTGAACCAGCCGAGCTTGCGGGCAAGGCCATCGGATGCCCCGACCGCACTCTGCCCAGTCTTCAGCACTTTGGGATCGCCAGGCGATCGGGTGATGTTGGTAAGTTTGGCAATCACGTTCATGACGATTTCCCTACGGTTTCAATACAACCTTGATGCAGCTGTCCTGCTTGTCGCGAAACACCTTGTACATCTCGGGTCCCTGCTCGAGCCCCACGGTATGGGTGATGACGAAGGATGGGTCGATCTGGCCATCTTCGATGCGGCGCAACAGATCCTCGGTCCAACGGTTGACATGGGTCTGCCCCATTCGGAAGGTGAGCCCCTTGTTCATTGCCTGTCCCATCGGAATCTTGTCGACCAGCCCGCTGTAGACGCCGGGGATCGAGATCACGCCGGCCGGCCGGCAGACATAGATCATCTCACGCAGAACGTGCGGTCGATCATTTTCCATCAGCATCAACTGCTTTGCGCGATCGTAGACGGTATCGGGCTGGGCCAGCGAGACGTGGCTTTCCATGCCGACGCAATCGATGCACTTCTCCGGGCCCTTTCCGCCGGTGAGTTCCCGCAGTCGTTCGACGACACTTTCCTCGGCGAAATTGATGGCGATGGCGCCGCCGGCCGCGGCCATGGAAAGCCGTTCCGGCAGGCAATCGATCGCCACCACCTGTTTCGCGCCGAGCAGCAGGGCGCTGCGTATGGCCATCTGCCCGACTGGGCCGCAGCCCCACACCGCAACCGTATCGTTGGGCTCAATGTCGCACTGTGCCGCCGCCTGCCATCCGGTAGGAAAAATATCGCCGAGGAAGAGAACCTGCTCGTCGGTAAGGCTGTCAGGCACCTTTACGTGCGTGGCATCGGCGAACGGCACACGCATGTATTCCGCCTGTCCCCCGGGATAGCCGCCGGTCAAATGAGTGTAGCCGAACAGACCCGCGGTGGTGTGCCCGAACACCTTGTCACCGAGATTCTTCTTGCGGTTTGTGCGTTCGCAAACCGAAAAGTTCTGTCGCTTGCACTGGTCGCACTCACCGCAGATTATGGTGAACGGCACGACGATGCGGTCTCCCTCCTTCAGAGCGCCGTTGACGCCCTTGCCGACCTCGACGACCTCTCCCATCATCTCGTGGCCCATGATGTCGCCGGGCAGCATGGCTGGCACATAGTTGTGGTAGAGGTGAAGGTCGGAGCCGCATATCGCACAACTCGTCACCTTGATGATCGCGTCACGTTCATCCTCAATTCCCGGGTCCGAAACCTGATCGCAGCGTATGTCTTCCTTGCCGTGCCAGACCAACGCTCGCATAGCTTGCTCCTATTTTCGCAAGATCTGTGGGTAGGGACCTCGCGCCTGTCCTAAGCGGGCCGATGCCTGGTTGGATCGACTGTGCCGCTGCTTGTCGAACCACAGGGGCGGACCGATGTTCCGGGAGCTCGAGAGAATTTTTGGGCCATTCCAGACCTGCACCTTGGAAGGATCTGTCGCGGGCACCAGCGGCCTTCCCAGGCGCGTCGGGGCACGAACCGCTGGAGCCCGAGCCACGAATGGACGTACTCAAGTGTACCAAAGAAGGTTCCGTCCGCAGGTGTCCTTCGCGGCGGCTGATACCCCATCTGCTCGATTCTCGCGGGCCATAACCGGCATTCTCTTCCTCGCCCGCACAGGGTCGGCCGAAGCAGCGCTGTGACCGGAGCAGGTAGGAGATGCCGCTCACCGGCGGGCGCGCAGTCCGACCCCGACGCGATCGACATGAGGTGGATGGGCGCCATCGCGACGGCGGCTCTAGCGGAGTATTTCGCAGAAATACAATGATTAGCGGGCAGGGCAGAGTGCTAGCCGTGCGCAGCGATGAACATGGCGACGGCCGACCGGCAATAGGATTCGATTTCGTTGTCGTCCGCCGCTCTCGCCTGATCGAAGCGTGCGATAATCAAAAGATCGGATCCTTTGAAAAGCGCGGCAAACAAGCGGGCGGACCGGAGAGGATCGGGCACGTTCAGAACCGCCTTCGCGTGCAACTGACGCAACAGGACCTCGATTTGGGCGATGACATGGGCGGGGCCGGCTTCGAAATGGAGCTTGCTTAACGACCTTGGATTCGTCTGGTCGGCCATGACCATGGCTTCGACACTGCGGACGTCTGATCTCAACAGCGTGCGAAGCAGGGACGATCCCACCGCCATGAGCTGATCTTCGACCGAACCGCCGACGCCTTCAAGAAGGGCCTGTGGCGCAAACAACTGATGGCAGCCGGCCGCCATCGCCGCGCTGAACAGCGCCTCCTTGTTCTCGAAGTGCCGATAGATGCTGAGTTTGGATATCTTCGCCCGCTGGGCGACCTTGTCCAATGTGGTCGCTTGAAAACCCAATTCCACAAAGAGTTCGGACGCAGCGTCGAGTATCGTTTGGCCAAGCGCCTCGTTGGCGGGCCGGCCGCGCCGGCCCTGGCTATTTTCGGTCACGACAATTCCAGTCCTTGACATTATCCTAATTCTTGGATTACGATACCATGTAGTTTCTGAAATGCGCAAGCCGATGGGTAGGTTTCAACCAGGTCCAACCAGCCCCTCATCCACAACACGGAGCCCATTATGGATGACGTCATCATCATCGGCGGCAGCTTTGCCGGTCTCGCCGGTGCCCTGCAACTCGGCCGTGCCCGCCGTAAGGTCACCGTTCTCGATACCGGCCTGCCGCGCAACCGCTTCGCCGGCCACTCGCATGGCCTGCTCGGCCACGATCACAAGCCACCGCTGGACATCCTGGCCGAGGCGCGGCGGCAGCTGGCGCGCTATCCCACGATCAAGCTGGTCAATGCCCGGGCCGACAGCCTGTCCGGCGCCATCGACGATTTCTCCGTCCTCACTGGCGATGGCGGAAGCCTCGGCGCGCGCCGCCTGATCCTGAGCTATGGCGTCGCCGACCAGATGCCTGATGTTCCGGGCTTTGCCGAAGGTTGGGGCACGTCCATCGTGCCCTGCCCCTATTGCGACGGCTTTGAAGTCGCCGGCCAGCATTGGGGCCTCGTCTGGTCCGGCCCACAGTCGATGAATCAGGTCAGGCTGTTCCACGATTGGACCGACAGGTTGACGGTCTTTGCCGATGGTCACGACATTCCGCCCGATATCCGGGCCGGTCTGGCGCGCCGCAACATACCTGTCGTCGACGGCCGGATCAGCGAGATCGCCCATCACGGGGGGCATAACGCCACCGTCAAGCTCGATACCGGCCCCAAGGTCGCGGTCGACATCCTGTTCGCGCATCCGCGCAACAAGCCGTCCGCAAGCCTGCATGAATCACTGGGCCTCGCCACGGTCGATACGCCCCTCGGCGTAATCCTCAAGGTCGACGAGCGCCGCGAAACCAGCATGCCCGGCATCTACGCCGCGGGCGACCTCGCCAACCCCCTCACGCCGCCATCGGTCACCCTGGCAATATCGCACGGCGCGATGGCGGGCATCTTCGCCCAGCAGTCGATGCTGGTGTGAGAGCGCAGATTCCCTTCTCCGGGGTGCCGCGGGCTATCGTATTCTGAAGGTTGCGGGCCGGTGTTGCGGAACGTCGGCCCGCTCTCCCCTGAGGGGCGTCTTTGGCCGGCCAGCCTTGAGAACTCAACTGGGCTGCCTGCATGACGGCGATCGCCGACATCGGTTATCAAGCTCAATCACGCTGGAAAGCATGAACCACGTCGACGTCGACATCGCCGGCGGGCTTACGGTATGGGGACCGGTGGCGGGAGATTCGCCACCGCTGTCGGTACCCGATGCTGCGACGCTACTTTGCAGAACGGTCGCGTCCAGCAGCGCTTCTGGCGGAAGTCTCAGGCGGCCACGACGCGGGCCAGCAGTGACGAGGCCTCGGTACCAGCCAAGCCAAGGTCACGGACGCTGCTCATGTGATTGGCCCCGCCAAGGGTCGTGCGCGAAACAGTCAGTCCCTGTGTGTCAAGGTGGTCCGTGAAGAGTGCGGCCTGGCTGTGGAACGGCGGCGTTTCATCGGCGCCGACCAAGATATCTACGCCCACGGATGGATCGAAACTGTGATCGATGGGCGAGAATCGGCGGGCCTCCTCCTCGGTGATCGCGATCTCGGCGGCAAGGAACGACATCTGCAATGGCTTCAGGTCGTAAAGGCCGCCAAGCAGCAGCGCAGCTTTGATGCCGGAAGCCCGCTCGTCACCGTCGAAAAGCATTGTTGCCAGATGCGCACCGGCGGAATGACCGCTAACGGTCAGCAGGCCGGGATTGCCGCCATGGTGTGCGACATTGTCAAATACCCATCGCTTGGCGCGGCGCACCTGGTCGACGATCCTGGCCATCCTGACGGTCGGCATCAGCGCGTAGTCGACAATGACCGCGATCGCACCTGCGTTCGTAACGGTCTCGGCGACGTAGGAATAGTCGCGCTTGGAGAACATGCGCCAATAGCCCCCGTGGATGAACATGTGCACCGGCAGGCGGTCCCGTTTGCCCTCGGGAAAGAACAGATCCACGGTTTCGGTGGCGTCAGCCCCGTAGGCGACATCGGCGACCATGGGAACATTCGCCCTGGTGTCCTCGCTTCTGCGAACGATCTCGGCGACCATGTCGTCGAACTCGACCACATGATCGCGAATGCGAAACGGATCTTTGGCGTGATGTCCGCTCACAGGGTCACGGCGATGTACTTGGCCTCCATGAACTCGGCAACGCCATGCTTCTGGCCGCCTTCTCGCCCCAACCCGCTTTGCTTGACTCCGCCGAAGGGCGCCGCCGGATCCGACATCAGGCCGCGGTTGAGCGCGATCATGCCCGACTCGATCTTTGATGCCACGCGCATTCCTCTGGCCAGGTCGCGCGTGTAGATGTAGGCCGCGAGACCGTATTCTGTGTCGTTGGCCTTGGCGATGACCTCCGCCTCGCTGTCGAAGCGACTGATCGGCGCCACGGGACCGAAGATCTCCTCGTGAGCCATGGCAACGTCGGCCGGCACGTCCTTGAGCACCGTTGGCGGATAGAAAAAGCCTCTGCCTTCAGATACGCCGCCGCCACACAGGATTTTGGCGCCGCGGGCAACGGCGTCCTGCACAAGCCGGTCGATCTTGTGCACAGCCTTCCTGGTGATCATCGGCCCGCATTCTGTGTCTGAGTCTGTGCCCGGGCCCAGGTTGAGTGCCGCCATGCGTTTGCTCAAGCCTTCCGCGAAGGCATCATGGATGCCGGCCTGGACGTAAAGCCGGTTGGCGGCCGTGCAGGCTTCGCCGGCGTTGCGCATCTTGGCAACCATCGCACCGTCGAGGGCGGCTTCCAGGTCGGCGTCGTCGAAGACGATGAAGGGTGCGTTGCCGCCAAGCTCCATGGAACAGGAAATGACGTGCTTTGCGGCTTCGGCCAGCAGCACGCGCCCGACGCCGGTCGAGCCGGTGAAGGACAGCTTTCGCACGCGCGGATCGGCCAGCATGGCCGCCGTCACCGGTCCGGGGGTCGAGGTCGTCAGGACGTTGACGACGCCGGGCGGCACGCCGGCTTCCTCGTAGAGCGCCGCAAGCGCATAGGCCGTCAGCGGCGTCTCGCTGGCGGGCTTCAGGATCACCGTACAGCCGGCCGCCAGCGCCGGAGCGATTTTACGTGTCGCCATGGCGGCTGGGAAATTCCATGGCGTGATGAGCACGCAAATGCCGATGGGCTGGTAGTCGACAATGATCCGGTTCGCGCCCGAGGGTGCAAGGCCGAACTCGCCGCTGATGCGGACCGCCTCCTCGGCGTTCCAGCGGAAAAACTCAGCGGCGTAGGCGACTTCACCGCGCGCATCGCGCAGCGCCTTGCCGTTCTCCAGCGAGATCAGCGCAGCCAACGTCTCCATCCGTTCGGTCATCAGTTCGAAGCAGCGCCGCAGGATTTCCGATCGCCTGCGTGGCGGGGTCTCGCGCCAGCCGGCCGCCGCCTTCGCGGCAGCGTCGACGGCGGCGGCGGCGTCGGCGAGCGTTGCATCGGGAACCGCAGCGATCACGGCTTCAGTCGAGGGATCGACCACTTCGATCACGCGACCCTCCGATGAAGGCCGCCAGCGTCCGCCAATGTAGAGACCGTGCGAGACCGTGGCGTAGTCGAACATATCTTGATCCTCGTCGGATATGCCTGCGGCAATGTTCATTGGATGAACTCCTGGTCGGTCACATCATGGTGGCGGACATGTCGCCGCCATAAGCAGCCCTGACCAGCCGTCGCATCGCGGCAAGGTCGAACGGGCGGGGATTGTTCTTGATCAACCGGTCGATGCCCAGCGCCTGCTCAGCCGTCCAGTCGATCTTGTCTTCGGGAAGACCCAGTTCGGCCAATGTCGGTGTGATGCCGATGGCGCCGAACAGCCGGCTCACCTCACGGATGGTGGCGTGCGCCAAGGCATCGGCGTCGCCGCCGCCCTGATGGGAAAGGCCGAGAGCAGTGCCGACTTCCGCAATCTCCGCGGCTGCTGCGGCCAGATTGTAGGTCATCACGTAGGGCAGCATCGTGGCCACTCCCAGGCCATGCGGGGTGTGGGTAAGCGCGCCAACGGGATACTGCACCGCATGGGCGGCGGCCGTTCCCGCCGTACCGAAGGCGCAACCGGCGGCCAGCGCTCCCATCATGACGTCGGCGCGCGCATCCTCGTCCGATCCGTCGCGATATGCCTTTTCGAGACTGCGGCCGAGCAGCCTGATGGCCAGAAGCGCGAAATGGTCGGTCAGAGCGCTCTTGCCGATGAACACGTGCTGTTGCGGTAAATGAGGGTCGACGCCGCGTTTGGCCGCTGTATAGGCCTCGATTGCGTGCGTCAGCGCGTCGGCGCCGGCGATCGCCGTCAAGGACGGTGGACAGGTCACCGTCAGATCCGGATCGCAAAGCGCCACTGCCGCGATGAGATGCGGACTGGCGATACCCACTTTCAGCGTCCGATCCGGGTCGGAGATCACGGCGACGGGGGTCACCTCGGAGCCTGTTCCAGCCGTCGTCGGCACTGCGATTACCGGAAGGGTAGGGCCGGGTACCTTGAACTCGCCATAGTAGTCCTCGAGCTTGCCGCCATGGCTGAGCAGAAGTGCAGCGCATTTGGCCATGTCCAGGCAGCTGCCGCCCCCGATGCCGATCACCATGTCCGGCTTGAAATCTTTCGCTTGCGCAATGCAGGCGGCGACGCTGTCGCGCGGCACATCCGGCAGCGTTCGGTCGAAGACCAACGTCTCGATCGCCGCGTTGTGCAAGCCAGCGAGAATCTCGGCGAACTGCGACGTCGCCGCGAAGCGCTCATCGGTACAGACGAACGCGCGGCGCCCATATTTGGCGGCGATGGCAGGGAGGACATGGCGCTGGCCTTTGCCGAACAGAATCTCGCTCGGCAGGCGCGCCGCTGCAAACAAGCTCATGCACAAGATCCTGCGAAGACGGGTTGGAAGCCGACAGGCTTGGCTTCGTGCCAGAGGCCGACCTCGGCGCTGCAGGTCATGATCATGCGATATCCTCATAAAATCGTATAGGATATAGGATTGAGTTTCGCGGAGCATCATGTTAGTGGGTGGTTCTGTCAAGAGGCAAACGATGCAGAACACGGACCTGACGGTTGACAATGAAGCCCGTGCGACCGGTCGTATTCAGCGCGCCAACAGTCTGGCTGGCGACGTTTACGAAGCAATCTTCGCGCAGCTCATGTCTTTGAGGATTGCTCCGGGATCGCGCATCACCGTCGACAATCTCGTCAAGGAATTCAACGTCTCGCATACCCCCATTCGTGAAGCGCTTGGCAGGCTGGAGGGGGAAGGGCTGGTTCTGAAAACCCACCTGATCGGCTATCGCGCCGCCCCGCAAATCACCCGCCGGCGCTTCGACGAGCTTTACGAGCTGCGTCTATTGCTTGAACCTGCCGCCGCGGCCAAAGCCACCGCAACAATGGACGGCGAGCGCCTTGCCGCGCTGCAGGAGACGGCCGGCGTCATGGCTCGGCGGGTGGGGAAAGACGAACGCCTGCGCTATTCGAACTTCGCCCGTCAGGATGCGATCTTCCACGACAAGATCGTCGAGTTCGCCCAGAACGAACTCATTCGCGAGACGCTGAATCACCAGCATACCCACTTCCATATCTTCCGCCTGATGTATCACTCCAGGGTGACCGAAGAGGCGCTCGACGAGCACGAGGCTATTCTCGCTGCCTTTGCCGCGGGCGATCCGGACGCCGCCGAAAAAGCCATGCGTGCGCACATCGAAAATTCGCGGGACAGGCTCCTGCCTGCGTTCGAGTAGCCTGGCGATGTTGCTTGCCCGAGGCACCCTCAAGCGCGGCGCGCCGCTGTTCGCCCAGCCTGCCGCCTACGAATTCTACTCCCCGTTCTGAGCCGATTTCGATACCGGGAAGGAGGCGCAGTGCACCTCGCCCCTGAAACAAGCCGAGAGGAAAAGACATGCCAGCCAAAAAAATCCTGATGCTGACCGGTGATTTCACCGAGGAGTATGAAATCTTCGTCTATCAGCAGGCGATGGAAGCGGTGGGACACACCGTTCATGTCGTGTGCCCCGACAAAAGCGCCGGAGACATGATCAAGACATCGCTGCACGATTTCGAGGGCGATCAGACCTACACCGAAAAGCCCGGCCACAACGCGCTGATCAACAAGACCTTTGCCGACGCCGAGAAGCAGCTGAGCCAGTACGACGCTGTCTATTGCGCCGGCGGTCGTGGCCCCGAATACATCCGCACCGACAAGCGGATACAGGCAATGGTGCGCCATTTCCACGAGGCGAAAAAGCCGATCTTCACGATCTGCCATGGCGTCCAGATTCTGATCGCGGTCGACGGCGTCGTGCGCGGCAAGAAGGTGGCGGCGCTCGCCGCTTGCGAGCCGGAGGTGACGCTTGCCGGCGGCACTTATATCGATTTGTCTCCCACCGACGCCTATGTCGATGGGACCATGGTTTCAGCCAAAGGCTGGACCGCGCTTGCGGCGTTCATCCGTGAATGCCTGAAGGTGCTGGGAACGGAAATCCACCATTCTTGAACCGTTTGTCCCGGCGCATCCCTGAGGGGATGCGCCGGCTCCCTCAACGGCGCGGCGACTTCCGTCATTTCATCAAGTTCAGATCAGGAACCTGCGGCAGGTGTGCTCCAGAACCTTGTGCCATCATCACCTCGGACGCCTTCAAGGCGCTGCCGCATCGCGTGCGTGCACCAGCGCGCCATCCTCGTTGAGCTTTCCCAGCTTGACGGGTGCGAACCCGAGTTGATGGACTCAATGGGAGGTCGACATGAAGTCGGCGCCCGGGAGCTGTCAGGGCTTCACGAACCGAAACGCGAAGCGATCGGTCTCGCCCTTGATCGCGGGATCGAACACCTTGATCGAGTGCGGGTCATCCTTATTCACCAGCACGGTGCTTTCCGCGTCCAGTACGAAGCCGGCCGCCTCCACCTCCTCGCCGACGAATGCAGGGTCGATCCGATGCAGCGACCGGGTCGCTCGTGCCCGACCCAGCGGCGGCGGCGTGGTCGACGATGACGTAGGACCCACCGGGTTTCAGCCGCTTGTAGACAGCTCGATTGAAGTCGGCCGCCGTCGCACCCTTCTTCTGGACCAGGGCGGTGTGAAGATCGTGGTAAAACAGGTGCAGCCATAGGACATCCGCTGGCGGCGTGACCTCCGGCATCGCGACGAGATCCGCCGAGGCGGCTTCGACGTTCTCTCGGCCCGGCTCCTTCGCGAGCGTCCGCATGAGGCCGACCGGATCGTTCTTGAAGTGGGCGACTTCGGCCGGCACGAAGCTGTAGACCCGCCCCTCTGATCCGACGATGTCGGAGAAGAGGCGCGTCCAGTCTCCGTCGCCAGGGTAGACGTCGATCACGGTGGAGCCCGCCTCGATTCGTGCGAACCGGATTAACTCGGATACCTTGGATTGGTCGTACATCGAAATCTCCTTAGGAGTGGATATTCTTCTCGGTGCTCATAGTGATTTCTCCATTTTGCTCGGATCGGATCGCGCTTGATCCGATCCGAGTTCCGATCGAGTGCGTGGTTTCTTTGCCGGTGGGGACGTCGCGCTCGTCAGTCGAATTTGACCAAGTCCTTGAAGATCAGATGACCCCAGCTGTCTCCGCGCGCCTGGACCAGCAGGCCACCTTCCGACACCCCGCCAAGCTTGATCGGCGCGAAACCGAGATTTTCCGCAAGCTCCCCAGTCTGTGTTGCGGCAGCATCATCGTCGCTTGCCAGGAACACGACCCTCCGGCCACCATGTACGGCCGGATCCTGATCAAGCACCGGGGCGACCAGATGGTTGAAGCCCTTGACCAGTTTTGCGCCAGAGAAGGCCTGCGCAATGAACTTGGAAGAAGGTTGTCCTCCCAGTTCCTCCGGGGGCACGCCATAGGCATTGGTCACATCGATGATCGTCTTCCCCTGCCAGGTGGGGAGCGCCTTCGCGAGATCCGGGTGCGCCTCGAAGCGGACAGCCAAAAAGATGATGTCCGCCTTGATGGCTTCCGCCAGTTTTTTGGGGATGATCGTGGGTCCGATCGCGGCCGCATCGGCGGCAAAGCTTTCCGGGTCGCGTGTGGTTGCAACGGAAACTTCGATGCCGTTTCGGGCAAACGCCTTGGCAAGGGCCTGTCCGATATTGCCGAATCCTACGATTGCATAGTTCATAGTACTTCTCCGATCTGGTGCTAATGCCGGGGTCAGACTTGCGCCATGCCTCCGTCTACGGCGAGATCCACGCCGGTGACGAAAGAACTTTCATCGGAGGCGAGGAACGTGACGGCAGCAGCGATTTCCTCTGGTTTGCCCCTGCGACCCATTGGGATCTGTGACGCAAACTGGGCGGCCGCTTGCTCGGCTTGCTCAGGGGTAAGGCCAGTCGTTGTCTCCAAGGCCGGCGTCTCGATTGGTCCCGGACTCATTGCATTGACGCGGATTTTGCGGTCTTTGAATTCCAGTGTCCAAGCGCGCGCGAAGTTGCGTACAGCCGCCTTGCTCGCGGCGTAGGTACTAAACCCTGGAAGCCCCAACACGTTCGACACTGAAGAATTCAGGATGATCGAACCGCCGTCTTTGAACAGGGGAAGGGCCTTCTGCACCGTAAAGAACAGACCCTTCACGTTCACATCGAAGGTCTGATCAAAATGTGCCTCGGTAGCGACGGCGAGCGGTGCGATCGTCCCCGCGCCGGCGTTGGCGAAGAGAATGTCGATATGACCATGTTTCACCTTCACGACGGCATAGAGGCGATCCAGATCTTCCAGGAGCGACACGTCACCCACGACCGTCGTAACGTTTTTCATGATGAAGGCTGCGGCCTCCTTCAGCTCCTTCTCTCTTCGCCCGGTAATCACGACGTGCGCTCCTTCTTCTACGAAGCGCTTGGCTGTGGCCAATCCGATCCCGCTGCTTCAGCCCGTGATGACTGCGATCTTGCCTTCGAGTTTTTTCATAATTCTTTGTCTTTCGTTGCGCGCGGCCCAGGTACGGACCGCGCTGGGGGTCAGAGTTGAGCCAGGCCGCCGTCGACGGCGACTTCGCTGGCGGTCATGAAGCTGCTGTCCGGCGACGCGAGAAAGGCGGCCACGGCCCCGATCTCCGCCGGATTGGCCATGCGCTGGAGCGGAGTCATCGCGCCGTAGGCCTTCTGGCCTTCCTCGCCCAACGCCTCCTTCGCGAGTTCGGTCGCCGTCGCCCCGGGCGACAACACGTTTACCCGGATGCCGGTGCCCTTCAGGTCCTCCGCCCAGGTCCGCGCCAGGTTGCGCACTGCCGCCTTGCTCGCGCTATAGGCAGTGAACCCCGGAGCGCCCGTGGTGCCGGCGCTCGAGCCGGTCAGGATGATCGAACCGCCCTGGCTCATCAGCGGCAGCGCCTTCTGGACCGTGAAGATCGTACCCTTCACATTGGTGTCGAAGGTTTCGTCAATGTGCCTGGCGGTGATCTGCCCGAGCGGAAGCAGACTTCCCGCCCCGGCATTGGCGAAGACGATATCGAGGCTTCCGCGCTCGGCCTTCACCGCAGCGTAGAGTCGGTCGAGGTCGGCCTCATCCGAGACCGAGCCCTTAACCGCGCGGGCACTAGGCCCAAGGTCAGCCACGGCGGCGTTGAGCGCTTCCTGCCGGCGGCCGAAGATGAAGACGAAGGCGCCCTCCTCGATAAAGCGCTTGGCTGCGGCGCGACCGATGCCCGTAGCGCCGCCAGTTATCACAGCGGTCTTTCCATTCAGTCTGTTCATGTCATGCATCCTTCGTTTCGCCGTCTCGTATCTTTGGCTGTACGGGAAAGTCCCGCGAGAGCCTCAAGATGGGTTCGCCGAAGTCGGGCGGTGAGTGCGCAATCGCGCACATCGCTGGTGCGAAAACGATCCAGCTAGATGATTGAACGCCGCGGCGACCGCACGAACTACGGCTGATCGTGTTAGTATGGGCTTTGCAAGCCGCACTTCGCTGCGCAGGAATGCACCATGATCGACTGGGATGACGTTCGCTACTTTCTTGCCGCCGCGCGCGTAGGCTCGGTGCGTGCTGCCGCCGCACACCTCGGTGTGAACCACTCGACCGTGCTGCGGCGCATCGCTCAGCTCGAGGAACGCCTCGGGGCGCAGATGTTCGAAAAGCTGCCTTCCGGCTACCGCTTGACGGCTGCGGGCGAGGAGGTCCTCGATCTCGCGACCCAGATGGAAGCGTCGTCGCACCAACTGGAGACGCGAGTCTTCGGTCGTGACCAGAGCGCGCGCGGGCTTTTGCGGGTGACGCTTCCACCGTTCCTCGCCACACACCTGCTCATGCCGGATCTCGCCGACTTCGCGCGTTTGCATCGCGACATCGAGATGGAAATCTTGTCGTCCGGTGAGCTGGCAAATCTGACCAACCGAGAGGCCGACGTCGCGATCCGCATTGTCGCCGACCGCAAGACCCTGCCGCTCAATCTTCACGGCCTGAAGGGACCGGAGCTGTTCAGCGGCGTCTACATGTCTCGCGATCGACTAGCCGCGTGGCGTGCGGGCACGCCTGATCCCATCCGGTGGATAGGCATAGACAATCATGGAATTCCGGACTGGGCGCGCGAGGGAGAAGTTCACGTCACGGGAGTACCGTTCAGGACACCTGACGCCGAGACGCAGATCATCGCGGCGCACCAAGGGATTGGGATAACGAAACTGCCGTGCTTCGTCGGAGATGCCGACCCCCTGCTGGTGAGGGTGCCGGGGATCGACGTGCCCATGCATGGGACACTGTGGCTTCTCACGCAAGGCGAGACACGCAAGACGAAGCGGGTGCGGCTCTTCACCGAGTTCGTATCCCGCAGGCTCGCCGCGTACGCTCCGCTTCTCTCGGGGCTGTCCATATCGCGCGACTGACGCCCGCAGGTCGGCCGGCAACGCTTCCCGCAATCCGGGTGGAAGCCGAGCTGCGATCGCTTGAAGCGGCGTGTTCAATCCGCGAATCTAGTGGGAGTAGGGAAACGGCGGCAGTAGCGTAGAGGTACCAGCCTAAGCTCGACCTCCTCCGACACCATGATCACAACGATGCCACCGTCTTCAGCGCGCCATCGAGCATGTCGCCTTTCTCGTCTTTCAGCGCAGCTTCGCGCAACCGCCTGATCCAGTCGGCAGCGTCATCGCGGCCCTTGACCAGATCGAGCGCCGACAGCACGCGATCGAATTTGGACTGGGCGCGGAGGTGGGTGTCGCTGTAGCCCTTGATCAGCCGGCGGCAGTTCAGGATTTCGACGGCGAGCGCGTAGTCCTGAGGCGCGTGGCTGAGCGCCAGCGCATACCAGCGCTCCAGATGCGCCGTCTCGACCTTGTGGCGCAACAGGCGCCGCCGCCAGCGGCGCAGGCCTCCGATGAACCAGAGGACCGCAAAGCCGGCAAAGCTGTCGGTGCGAATGCGCCGGCCATGGTTGATGCGACGATCAAGGAAAGCAGCGAGTTTCGGCCGGTTCTCAATGTAGCTGCCCAACCCCGCCGGCAAAGTGCCGCAGAACTCCTCGATGCGCGGATGGAAATACTCGGTTACCTGCAGGATCGAGCCGTTCTTGACGCCGACCTCGCGGCGCACGCGCTGGTCGCGGGTCGAGCGAGTCTTGAGATCGGCGACGCGGATCATGTCGTCATAGCACAGCGCGTTGGCCAGATGCTTGGCGGCGGCGATGGACAATGCATGGGCGTGGCCGGGATCATCAAGCGCAACGGCCTTGTCCAACCGGTCGAGATACTCGCCGCCATAGGAGATGTCCTGATAGTCGACGACCTTTCTCAGCGCCCGGAGCGCCATGTCGCGCACCGCCGCGGGCATCAGGTCGATGCGGGCAGCCAGTGCCTGCCAACCCTGCAGCAGGTTCTGCGGACCGCTCACGCGCCCTGCACCCGGAGCGGGGTCGACCGTGGCCGGTTCTGCCGGCTCTGGCGCGGGGACGGTCGTACCGCGCGCGCGGTCGTAGGCAACGGCGAAGGCAGCGAGGCTGGCTTTCGCGCCCCGGCCGCCGGCGCCGATCGCTTGCTCATAGCTTTCACGCCTGAACGGCAATGCGTCGGAGCCTGCCAGCGCGCCAAGGAGGCTGGCGGAAATCATCGAGCCATTATCGGCGGCGATCTTTTCCATGTCGAAGGCGATGAAGCGTTTCGATGCAGCTTCCGCCGTCGCGTGTACCTTCGAAGACGAGGCCCGGCCGTCACCCGGCTCGATCTTTTCCGACACCGCGGCAATGCGATGCGAAGAAGCAATGAGCGTGGTGCGATCGGGCGTGACGAAGCCCCTGATGATGGCGCGGCCGGCTTCCATCAGCTCGGCGGCGATCAGTATGTCGACGTCGCCCTGCGAAGGCGACAGGGCAAAGACCGGCAGCCGGCCGGTGTCGCGGGCCATCTCGACGTAATAGATCGTAGCGCCGGTGCGCTGGGCGACGCCGGCGACGGAGGTCGATTGCGCGACGTAACCATTGCGCTCGGCGACATCGGTGATCCAGTCGGCGAGCACACCGCCGCCCTGGCCACCGACCGCGAGCAAAGCGAGTTTGATCACCGGCTCGGTATCGGCGGCACCGGATTTCGGACGCAAGGGCGAAGCCTGGTCAAGCATCGGCGAACGTCAACCTGCGGCTCTCGCGGCGGCGCTGCATCAGGCCGATCACGGCGCGGCGAGCGCTTTCCAGGAAACGGTCCCAGCGGCCCGGATTGTGCACGACATCGGCGCGGTAGAAGGATGGGCACAGCACGGCGGCGTCCGCCACCTCGCCGCAATTGCCGCAGCCGACGCAGCTCTGGTCGATCGATGCCACCGGATCGTCACGCAACGGATCGTCGAGCGATTTCACCGACAGCGACGGGCAGCCGGACAGCCGCATGCAGGCGTGGTCGCCGGTGCAGATGTCCTCGTCGACCCCGAATTTCGGCTTGACGACACGGGTCCCTCCCTTGATCGCCTTGTCGACCAGCGGCTTTTCGCGACGCTGGCGGTTGAGCATGCATTCGGAAGAGGCGACGATGACCTTTGGTCCCTTTTCCTCCGTCGTCAGCGCCTCGCGCAGCGTGTCCTGCATCTTGCCGACATCGTAGGTGCGGTCGATGTGGCGCAGCCATTTGACGCCCATGCCCTTCACCGCTTCGGTGATCGGATGCTTGGTCGACTTGGTCTTGTTGCCCGCACGCGACGACAGGATGTCCTGCCCACCGGTGGCGGCGGAGTAAAAATTGTCGACGATGACGATGACGCCGTCGTTCTTGTTGAAGACCGCGTTGCCGATCGAGGAGGTCAGGCCATTGTGCCAGAAGCCGCCATCGCCGACGAAAGAGATCGACCGCCGTTTGGCGTCGGGCGAATTGAACGCCGATGCCGATGCCGGCCCCAGCCCGTAGCCCATGGTGGTGGCGCCGAGCTCGAAAGGCGGCATGATCGAGAACAAATGGCAGCCGATGTCGGATGCGATGTGATGGTTCCCGAGTTCCTGCTCGACCAGCTTTGTCGCGGCAAAGATCGGCCGCTCCGGGCAACCGATGCAGAAGCCCGGCGGACGGCCCGGCACGACGTTGATCAGGTCGGCGGCGTCGACGCCATCGCCGACCTTGTTGGGCGCGCGCACCTCGCCCGGCAAGAGATGCGGGGATTCGGCGCGCAGGAAGGCGCCAATGCCGTCGAGCATGACCTGGCCGGTATATTCGCCGGCCATCGGCAGATATTCCTTGCCGACCAGCCTGGTGCCGCGCCCGGCCTTGTGCAGCATGGCGGCAAAGGCTTGCTCGATGTAGTTGGGCTGGCCCTCCTCGACCACGAGCACCGCCTGCTTGCCTTCGCAGAAGGTGAGGAACTCGTCGTCGATCAGGGGATAGACGGCATTGAGCACGTAGAGCGGCACATCGGTCTCGCCATAGGTGTCAGCGAGGCCGAGACGCTGCAGCGCGCGGATGACCGAATTGTACATGCCGCCCTGCATGACGATGCCGACCGAGCCGTGGTCCGAGCCGAAGAATTCGTTGATCTTGTTCTTGGCGATGAACTCCACCGCCGCCGGCCAGCGCTTCTGCACCTTCTCCTTCTCGTGCAGGAAGGAGGCGGGCGGCAACACGATGCGGCCGGTGTCGCGGCGCGGCGCGTCGAGCGCATCGGCCACCGTCATCGGCGGGCGCTTGTTGTCCTTGGCGATGAAATGGCCATGCACATGGCAGCAGCGGATGCGCACCTGCAGCATCACCGGCGTGTTGGATGCCTCGGACAGCTCGAAACCATCCTCCACCGCCTTGACGATCGACGGCAAATTGGGGCGCGGGTCGAGTAGCCAGACCTGGCTCTTCATGGCGAAGGCATGGCTGCGCTCCTGCATGATCGAGGAGCCTTCGCCATAGTCTTCGCCGACGATGATCAGCGCGCCGCCGGTGACGCCGCCGGAGGCGAGGTTGGCCAGTGCGTCGGACGCGACATTGGTGCCGACGGTCGACTTGAAGGTCGCCGCACCGCGAATGGGGTAATGCACCGAGGCCGCCAGCATGGCGGTGGCGGTGGCTTCCGAGGCGCTCGCCTCGAAATGCACCCCGAGTTCGCCCAGAATCTCCTGTGCGTCGGCCAGCACGTCCATCAGATGGCTGATCGGCGCGCCCTGGTATCCGCCGACATAGCCGACGCCGCATTGCAGCAGCGCCTTGGTGATGGCGAGAATGCCTTCGCCCGCAAATTCCTCGCCGGCGCCGAGCCTGAGTTTTTCGACTTCCTTGGCAAAAGAGCGTTCGGCCATTTTTCCAACCTTCCGTTGCCGGCGGTGCGGCCGGCGCCTAACGTCTAGATGTCGTGCTTGCGAATGTTCTTCAGCATCTTCTGCAATGTGGCGATCAGCGCCGCGTATTCGGCGTCGTCGACATCGTCGAACATCGCCTCGAACGCGTCATGCATTGCCGGCCAGGCGCGCGCGAACTCGGCGCGGCCGTCATCGGTCAGGAAGACATGGCGGATGCGGCTGTCTGTGACGCCTTGCTCGCGCCGCACGAAGCCTTGCCCTTCCAGCGTGTCGAGCGTGCGGCTCAAGGTCGACTGCTCGATGACGGTGTAGACCGAGAGGTCGTTGACGGTGACACCGTCGGTGACCGACAGCACGGCGAGCGTGCGGACCTGCGGAATGGTCAGGCCCTGCTTGCGGAAATCGTCGCGCAAGGTGGCGTTGTAGCGCCCCATGATGCGGTTCATCAGATAGGGCGCGAATTGCTGCAGGCCGATCTGGCCAAGCGTCGAAATGCGCTGGCGTTTTTCTGCGACCTTCTGCTCCATCACAGCCTGCCCGCCAGAAGAAAGCCGGAGCCGCCGCCGAGCCCTGCACCCGGATGGGTGGAGGCGCCGATGTGATAGAGGTTTTTGATGCCGGTCTGATGGTTGCGGCTGGTCTTGAACGGCCGCCACAGGAACGACTGGTCGATGGTGGACGACCCGCCATACGGGTCGCCGCCGACCAGATTGATGTTCATCGCTTCGAGATCGGCCGGTGAATAGGCGCGGCGCGCAATCACGCTGCCCTTGAAGCCATCGATGTGGCTGGCGAGAATGGTTTCGACGCGGTCGGCGTAGGCTTCACGCAGCGCCTCGGTCCATTGTCCGTCAGCCGGTGCATGCAGCGTGCCTGCGGCGTCGCCCTTGATGTGCCTGGGCGCCTCGGGCAGTTGCAGCCACAGGATCGCCTTGCCCTCCGGGCAGCGCGACGGATCGAGCGCATGCGGCTGGCCGACGCAGATGGTCGGCACTTCGGGCAGCATGCCGCGCGCCGCCTCGTTGCAGGCTTTCGAGACGCCATCGAGCCCCGGCGTCAGGTGCAACAATGCCACCTGGTCCAGGCCAGCACCGCGCCATGCCGGCGGCTTGTTCAGCGCATAGTGAATCTGGAAATTGCCTTTGCCGTAGCGATATTTCTGTGTCGCTTCGACATCGGCCTTGGGAGCCTCGCTGCCGAGCAACCGGTGGTAAAGCTGCGTCGGCGTGACCGAACAGATGACGCTCTTGTTTGCTGTAATCGTTTCGCCCGAGGCGAGCCGTACGCCGGTCGCGCGGCCACCGCTCTGGACGATCGAGGCGACATCGGCGGCGGTACGGATGTCGCCACCACGTTCCCTTATCAGAGCTTCGAAGGCGGTGAGCAGGGTCTTCGCTCCACCCTTGACGATCGGCGCCCCGGCCGCTTCCAGCGCGAAGGCAATGACCTTGGCGATCTGCCCTGAGAAGGCGTCTTCCGGTCCGAGCCCGGCGTGCAGCACCCAGGGCGCCCACAGCGCGCGGATTGTCTCGGACCGATAGGTGCTTTCCAGCCAGCTGCGCGCCGGCACCAGTGCTTCGCCGAGAAAGGCGGCAAGGCCGCGTGGGCTGCGCCGCCAGGCATCGCCGGCCAGCAGTTTCGCCGTCGGATAGGACCACAGGCTGCCGCCGAGCAGGCCGAACAACAGGCCGGCATTGCGCTCGATGCCGCTGACATCGTCCGCATGCCGGTCGCCATCGTCGGCGGCAATCGCATTGATTGCCGCGACATTGGCGGCGCGGTTGGTGGTGAGCACTGCATGACTGCCGTCCGGCCGCAGCACGCCAGTTGGCGTGCCGGTGTGGCAGAATTCCAGCCCGTGCCTGGCGAGATCGCCGCCCAACGCCGCAAAAGCCGGCGAGGTGATGAACAGCACGAAGGTGGTTGCCATCACGTCATGGATAAA
This sequence comes from Mesorhizobium sp. M0862, assembly GCF_040319795.1. Taxonomy (NCBI): domain Bacteria; kingdom Pseudomonadati; phylum Pseudomonadota; class Alphaproteobacteria; order Hyphomicrobiales; family Phyllobacteriaceae; genus Mesorhizobium; species Mesorhizobium sp. M0862. Next base: position 188,456 of record NZ_JAMYOJ010000010.1, on the reverse strand, counting down.
GCCGGGAGCGGTGATCTCCTCGGTACGCACGCAGCCGCCGATGCGGTCATTGCGCTCGAGGACGAGCACACGCGCCCCTTTGCCGCCGAGCATCGCCGCGCAGACCAGCGCGTTGATGCCGCTGCCAACGATGATGTGATCCGGCTGGCTCACCTTGGCGTGCTTTCACCTAGCCGTTGGATACAAGCGCCAGCGCGCGGATAGGGCTGCCGGTGCCATGCTCGATCTTGAGCGGTGCGGCGATCAGGATGGCGCCCTTTGGAGGCAACTGGTCGAGGTTGCAGAGGCTGGCGAGGCCATAGCGGTTCGCCTTGTGCATCAGCGTGTGGGCTGGAAATGGCGGCTCCATCCCGCCTGCCTTGCCGGCATCGGTGCCGATCGTCTCTGAGCCCCAGCCCTTGATATCCTTGCTGATCAGGAACTGGATGGCTTCGGCTGTCGGACCTGGCGTATGTGGGCCGGTTTCGTTGGCGTTGAGGAATTCGGCTTCCGAGCCATTGCGCTTATACCAGTCGGTGCGCATCACCACCCACTCCCCGGCGTTGATGGCGCCATGCTTGGCTTCCCACGCCTTGATGTGGTCGACGGTGAGCAGGAAGTCGTGGTCAGCGGCGGCTTCCTTCGAGCAGTCGATGACATTGACCGGACCAATGAAATTCTGCGCCGGAATGGTGTCGGTGGCGCCGTCCGGATAGTCCTTGCCGCTGATCCAATGCTGCGGCGCATCGAAATGCGTGCCCGAATGCTCCCCAAGCTTCAGCCAGTTCCATGCCCACCACGGGCCGTTCTTGTCATAACGGGAGATGTTATGGATCTCGACCTTTGGCGTGTCGACGGCAAGCTCCGGCGGCAGCTTGATAAGAGGCGTGTCGGGTCCGAGTTGCGCAGAGAGGTCGACCACCCTGATGGCGCCTGAAAGCAGCTGGCCGGCGACTTCGCCGAGGAGTTTTTGCGTGTCCATGGTCTGAAGTTCCCTCTTTCTGGTGAAGATCAAGGCTCGTCTCGGCCCTTAATATCCTACTAGACGAAAACATATGCATCTGCAATTATCTTTAAGCATAAAGGAAATGGGAACGGGGCGTGAGCGAGTTCGACGCCATCTTTGTCGGGGCGGGCCACAACAGTCTGGCATGCGCCGCGCATCTGGCGCTGAAAGGCTGGAAAACCGGGATTTTCGAGCGCAGCGCAGCAATCGGCGGTGCCGTCCAGACCCACGAATACACCCTCCCAGGGTTCCGGCACGATTTCGGTGCAATGAATCTGAGCCTGTTTGCCGGCTCCGCCTTCCACCGGAAATATGCAAATGAATTGAAAGCGCAGGGTCTTGAGTTCGCGCCGGTCGCCGACTGTTTCGCCAGCGCCTTTCCGGACGGACGCTGGTTCGGCGTCAGCAATGACTTGGAAAGGACTGCCACGCGGCTGGCCGCGTTCTCCGCCGCCGATGCCGCGACGTGGCGCAAGCTCGTTGCCGCCTTTCCTGCTGAGGCCGAGCATCTGTTCCGGCTGCTGGGATCGCCGATGAGTGCCCGCGCGCTTGCCGGCACCGCCTGGAACCTGTGGCGCAAGAAGGGCATGTCAGGCGCGCTCGATACCGGCCGGCTTTTGCTGTCGTCACCTCGCGCCTGGCTGGAGGAGACCTTCGAGTCGCCTTATGTGCGGGCAACGCTTGCCACCTGGGGCATGCATCTCGATTTCGCACCCGACATCGCCGGCGGCGCCGTGTTCCCCTATCTGGAATCGATCGCCAACCAGAGCTTTGGCATGGTGCTAGGCAAGGGCGGCGCCGACACGATCATCCGGGCGCTGGCAGGTATGGTCACCTCGGCGGGCGGCACGATCGTCACCGGGGCGGAAGTTGCCGAGATCACCGTTGCCGGCGGCAAGGCATCGGGCGTGCGACTCGCTTCAGGTGAGACACATACGGCCACCAAGGCAGTGATTGCCGGCGTCGCGCCCAGGGCGCTGACCGGCAAGTTGCTGCCCAACGGTTCCGGCGACGCCGGCTTCGACACGGCGATGCAGAAATTCAGGCACGCGCCGGGCACGATGATGATCCATCTGGCGCTCGACGACCTGCCCGATTGGCGCGCCGGCGCGGAGCTTCGGCAGTTCGCCTATGTGCATCTGTCGCCCTCGCTCGACGCGATGTCGCGCACCTATCAGCAGGCGATGGCGGGCATGCTGCCGGACGAACCGGTGCTGGTCGTCGGCCAGCCGACAGCGGTCGATCCGTCACGCGCGCCGCAGGGCAAGCATGTGCTGTGGGTGCAGGTGCGCATGCTGCCCGCCGAAATCCTGGGCGATGCGGCCGGCAAGATCGCGCCCGCGCATTGGGATCAGGTCAAGGACGTCTATGCCGAACGCGTGCTCGACACCATCGAGATCTACGCACCCGGACTGCACGCGAAAATCCTCGGCCGTGCAGTGTTCTCGCCAATCGACCTCGAGCGTGAGAACCCCAATCTCGTCGGTGGCGACCAGGTCTGCGGCAGCCATCATCTGGCGCAGAACTTCTTGTTTCGCCCGGCGCGCGGTTATGCCGGCTGGAACACGCCGGTCGGCAATCTGCATCTCATAGGCGCCGCGACATGGCCCGGCGCCGGCACCGGCGCGGCCTCCGGCTTCATGCTCGCGCAACAGCTTGGCGGGAGGTAGCTCGCAAGATTTCATGAAGGCGACGAGAGGCAAGGCGCTGCTGCCCACGAAGCCCGGATCGATAAACTGATAGTGCCGCGCAAAGACAACAAAACCAACAAGGGGAACGACCATGACAATCAACAGACGAGAATTGCTGGGATACAGTGCCGCGGCACTTGGGGTGGCGGCGATCGGCCTGCCTGAGATCGCCAAGGCGGCAGCGGGCGAGCTGACCATCGCCTATAACGTCAACCTGCCGTCCTGGGATCCGACCACCGGACCCTCGGCCGTCAACCCGACGATCCAGGGCCTCTACCAGTCGGTGTTCGACCAGTTCATTCCGCAAAAGCCGGACCTGTCCTTTGCGCCTGGCCTGCTCACCGAATGGGGCTGGAACGAGGATCGCACCAAGGTGACGATGACGGTGCGCGAAGGCGTGACCTGGCATGACGGCTCGCCCTTCACGCCCGAGGACGTGGTCTGGTCGCTGCAGCGGGCGGGCGACGAAAAGACCGGCAATCCGATCCAGTTCGTCTGGAAGAACGTCAACAATTTCAAGATCGACGGCAACAAGATCACCGGCGACGTCGTGCAGTTCGATCCGGTCTACTTTAAATGGATGTCGTTCCTGACCGGCTACATCCTGCCGAAGGCCTATTACGAGAAGGTCGGCGCCGAAGGTTTCGAGAAGGCGCCGATCGGCACCGGCCCTTACATGGTGGAAAAATTCGAGCGAAATGCTTTCCTCCGACTGAAGGCCAACCCGCACTATTGGGGCGACAAGCCGGCCTTCGAGAATGTGACGATCAAGTTCGTCACTGATGCGGCGAGCCGCGTTGCCGAAATCGAATCCGGTTCCTCGCAGGTGACGCTGGAGGTCCCCTATGAAGAGTATGACCGGCTGATCGCCAAGGACGGGCTTGCCGGCTCGTGCAAGCCCGTTTCCGACATCGGCATGATCTTCTTCAACGACATCGAAGCGATGCTGGACAAGAACGTCCGCCAGGCCGCCGTCATGGCTGTGGACAAGGAGCTTCTGGTCAAGCGGCTGCTGCGCGGCTATGGCCAACCGATCGCTACGCTGGAGACCCCGGAGTACACGGCCTTCGACGCCTCGATCAAGGTCGAGCACAATCCGGAAAAGGCCAAGGAGCTGCTCGCGGCTTCCGGCTATTCGCCGGAAAAACCGGTCAAGTTCACCATCCAGACGACCAAGGGCTTCAAGCCCAAGGATTATGAGATGATCCAGGCAATCGTCGGCATGTGGCGTAAGGTCGGCATCGAGGCGACGATCGAGGTCTACGAGATCGCCAAGCACTATGAACTGCGCGCCGCCGACAAGCTGGCGCCGGCCGCCTTCTACAATTGGGGCAACGCCATCGGCGACCCGACGACGTCGACGGGTTTTGCCATGTATGGGCCGAGCCCGCACTCGGTGTGGGACAGCCAGGATCTGATCGACATGATCAATCCGCTCTGGGGCGAGAAGGACGAGGCCAAGCGCATCGCCGGCTGGAAGGCTGTCGACAAGTATATCGCCGAGCAGGCCTATGTGCTGCCGCTGATTCAGTATGCGCAACCTATCGTGCATGCCAAGGGCGTCAACGTGGTGCAGCATGTGTCCGGCGCGCTGCTGCCGGCGCTGATGACCCCGGCCTGATATCGGCTTGTGGGCGCCACCCTTCGCTGAGCGGCCCCCTCATCCGGCCCTTCGGGCCACCTTCTCCCCGCTGGGGAGAAGAGACCAGCTCAGCTGTCCGTGACCTCTTCTCCCCTCGGGGAGAAGGTGGCCGCGAAGCGGACGAATGAGGGGGCTCTTCGTTAGAAACGCACTGGGCCAACACCAGAATGCTCCTGCAACGATTCCTGATCCGTCTGCTGACGATGCTGATCACGCTGTTCGGCGTGGCTGTCGTCGTCTTCGTCGTGATCCGCGTCGCGCCTGGTGACCCGATCGCCATGATGCTGCCCCCCGGTGCGACAGATGCCGACATCGACCGGCTGCGTGCACTCTACGGGCTCGACAAGACCATCGTGCAGCAATTCTTCATCTGGCTGTCCGGCGTCGTCAGGGGCGATTTCGGCACCTCGATTTCGCTCAGGCAAGATGTGCTCAGCCTCGTCTTCAACCGCTTGCCGGCAACGCTGGAACTCGCCATCGTCGCGCTGATCATGGCGGTTGGGCTCGGCGGCACGACGGCGATCCTCGGCGCCCGCGAACGTGGCACGGCGGTCGAAGCCGGCATCGATATCGCCAGCGGTGCCGCCCTTTCCATTCCCGATTTCCTGTGGGGCCTCGTGCTGATCCTTTTGTTTGGCGTGCTGGTGCCGATCTTCGACATTTCCGGCCGCGTGTCGCCGCAGCTCGACCTGCCCTTCGTCACCCAGTTCTATTTCTTCGAGAGCTTGCTTCGGCTGCGCCTCGACCTGACCTGGGATCTCCTGAAGCACATGCTGATGCCGGCTGTGGCGCTGGCGCTGCCGCTGGCCGCAATCATCGCGCAGTTGCTGAAACAGTCGCTGAAGGAAGTGCTGGACCTCGACTATGTCGTGCTGGCGCGGGTGAAGGGGTTTTCGGAAACGCAGGTTATCTTACGCGAGGCGCTGAAGAACGCTGCCTTGCCGACACTGACTCTCGTCGGCGTCCAGTTCACCTTCCTCATCGGCGGCACGGTCATCGTCGAGCGGCTGTTTTCCTACGAAGGGCTCGGTAACATGGCGATCGATGCCGTCATCAACCGCGACCTGCCGCTGATCCAAGGCATCGTGCTGGTGTTCGCGCTGCTGTTCGTGCTGATCAATCTTGGCGTCGACATGATGTACGCGCTGCTCAATCCGAGGCTGCGCCATGGATGAGGCACGCATCGCCTGGCGCGGACTGGGCCCGAGGCTGTGGCTGGCCGGCGGCTGGCTGCTGCTGGCGCTGCTGGCCGCGATCTTCGCGCCGCTGGTCGCACCGCAGGACCCGCTGGCGCAAGACCTGATGCTGGAACGGCTGCCGCCATTCTGGATGAGTGGTGCGGAATCCGGCTATTGGCTGGGCACCGACAGCCTCGGCCGCGATCTCCTCTCCCGGCTGATCTTCGGCGGCCGTATCGCCTTCATCGTCGCTTTCGCGGCGGCGATCGCCGCCTGCCTTGTCGGCTCGACGCTCGGACTGGTCGCCGGCTATTTCGGCGGCTGGGCCGACCGCATCATTTCACGCATCGTCGACGTCTGGATGGCATTCCCGCCGGTGCTGTTCGCCATCCTGCTGGTCGCGGTGCTCGGCACCGGCCTCAGTTCCGTCATCCTCGCCATCGCCATCATCGACTGGACGCGCTTTTGCCGGGTGATCCGCGCCGAAGCGATGGGCCAGTCGCGCATGGACTACGTCGAGAACGCCCGCATCGCCGGCTATGGCCGCATCGGCATCATGCTGCGCGAGGTGCTGCCCAATGTACTGCCCTCGATCGTGGCGCTGCTGTCGCTGGAAATGGGCATCGCCGTCATCGTCGAGGCCATCCTGTCCTTCGTCAATCTGTCGATCTCGACCGACGATCCCACCTGGGGCGGCATCATCGCCGAGGGCCGGCTGTCGATACATCAAGCCTGGTGGGTGCTGGTGTTTCCGCTTGTCACGCTGATCCTCACCGTGCTGTCCTTCAGCCAGTTCGGCGAGGCGCTGAAGACACGCTTCGATCCGGTGCTGCGATGAGCGCTTGCCTGGATATTGCCAATCTGAGCGCCGTGCTGCCGAACGGCCAGCGCGTGCTGCGCTCGGTGTCGCTTTCCGTGCAGCGGGGTGAGGTGCGTGCTCTTGTCGGCGAGAGCGGCGCCGGCAAGACGATGATCGGCAAGGCGGTGCTCGGTGTGCTGCCGTCAAGCGTGCGCATCGTCGAAGGCGCCATGCAGCTCGAAGGCGAAGACCTCGGCAGGCTGCAGCCCAAGGCAAGGCGCACGCTGATCGGCGCCCGCACGGCGCTGATCCCGCAAGATCCGTTGACTGCGCTCAACCCGTCGCGCCGCATCGGTCCGCAGATGACTGACCGGCTGGTGCGCATTCTCGGCTGGAACGGTGACAAGGCGGACAAGCGTATCCGGCAATTGTTGGATGAGGTGCAGATCCGCGATCCCGACCGGGTGCTGAAATGCTATCCGCACGAGCTGTCCGGCGGCATGCGCCAGCGCGTGCTGATCGCCGCCGCCTTCGCCGCCGAGCCACGGCTGATCGTGGCCGACGAGCCGACAACCGCGCTCGACGTTACCGTGCAAAAGCAGATCCTGCGACTGATCGCCGAGCTGCAGCGCGAGCATGGCACCGCGATCCTGTTCGTCACCCACGATCTCGGCGTCGTTGCAAAGATCAGCCAGCAAGTGTCTGTGCTCTACGCCGGCAAGGTGGTGGAAGAGGCTGACACAGCCGCTCTCTTCGCCGCGCCTGAGCATCCCTATACGCGGGCATTGATGGCCGCTACGCCGCGCTATACGGATCCCTTTGCCTCGCTGAAGCCGGTGGACGAGACCGTGCTGGCCGGGCTTGCCGCCGAGATCGGCGCGGCAGACCAGGCGTGGAGGCGGCCGCATGGTTGAGCCGCTGTTTTCCGTGCGCGGGCTGAAGGTGGCGCTGCCCGACATGACCCGCAAGCCGCTGATCGGGCGCGCGCCGCTGGCCGAGATTTTGAGAGGCCTGGATTTCGATTTGCCGAGGGGCTTGGTGACCGGCATCGTCGGTGAATCCGGGTCCGGAAAATCGACGCTCGGCCGCACGCTTGTCAGACTTCTGGAGCCGAGCGTCGGCAGCATCCATTTCGAGGGCCGCGATATCGCCCACCTGCCGGATGCAGAGCTGCGACCTCTGCGCCGCGACCTGCAGATGATCTTCCAGGACCCGATGTCGTCGCTCAACCCGCGTCGCACCATCGCCGGCATCATTGCCGCGCCGCTCAAGCAGAATGGGCTTGGCGACAGGCTCAAGGAACGCGTCGCCGAGGCATTGCATCGCGTCGGCCTGCCGCAAAGCTTCGCTAGTCGCTATCGTCATGAACTGTCGGGCGGCCAGCGCCAGCGCGTCGGAATTGCGCGCGCGTTGGCGCTGTCGCCGAAATTCGTGCTGGCCGACGAGATCGTCTCCGGCCTCGACGTATCGACGCAGGCGCAGATCCTCACCCTTTTGGAGAGACTGGCGGCGGAGATGGGGCTGACCGTCGCCTTCATCAGCCACGACCTGTCGGTCATCCGGCGGCTGTGCCAACAAGTGATCGTGATGCGCGAGGGCAGGATCGTCGAGGCGAGCGCCACCGATGCGCTGTTCGACAATCCCAAGGAGACCTACACGCGCGACCTGCTTGCCGCCATCCCACTGCCTGAGATCGACGCGGACTGGTTGCGGCCAGCAACGAAAGCGCCGGCATAGGACTGTTCACCCCCCACGCCGAACAGCGGGCTTCGGACGTGCATGAGGGCAAAATCAGCCCGCGAACGGAGGGTAATATGAATTACGCAGCCCGCGGCACGATGCTTGCCGCGATCCTGTTCGGCTCGATGGGAACGGCTTCGGCCGATGCGATCCCCGGCATGCGCGGCCACGACCACACCGGGATCACGGTGCCCGACATGAAGCAGGCGGTCGACTTCTTCACCGAAGTGGTCGGCTGCAAGAAGGCGATGTCGTTCGGTCCGTTCGCCGATGACAAGGGCACCTTCATGCAGGATCTTCTGGGCGTCGATCCGAAGGCTGTCATCGAGCAGGTCACCATGGTGCGTTGCGGCTATGGATCGAATATAGAGCTGTTCAAATACACCGCGCCCGACCAGAAGGATTTGACGCCGAAGAACAGCGATATCGGCGGCTTCCACATCGCATTGTACGTCGATGATGTCGCCGCGGCCAAAGCCTATCTCGACGGCAAGGGCGTGAAGACGCGGATGGGGCCGCTGCCGGTCAAGGAAGGTCCGGCGGCCGGCCAGACCATTCTCTATTTCCAGGCGCCATGGGGGCTGCAGCTGGAGGCGATCAGCTATCCCGACGGGATGGCCTATGAGAAAGGCGCCGAGACTGTGCTGTGGAGCCCGAAGAACCCGGAGAAGTGATTTCCAGAGCGCGCTTGCGGGCCAACCCGCAGGCGCGCCACCCGTGTTCAGCAATCGTTCCAACATGAAACTTTAAGCTTGAAATATTTTATCTCCGGCGCGATACTTGAGATGCAGCAAGCGAAGAGGAGATCGCACGGATGAAGGTTGCGGTTCTCGGTGGCGGACCAGCCGGCCTCTACTTTGCCATTTCAATGAAGCTGCGGGACGCCGCCCACGAGGTCACGGTGTTCGAGCGCAACCGCGCCGACGATACGTTCGGCTGGGGCGTCGTGCTGTCGGCCGAAACACTTGACAACCTTGCCAAAAACGACCCGGTCAGCGCTGTCTGGATCAAGAAGCATTTCGCCTATTGGGACGACATCGCCGTCATCCATGACGGCGTGCGCACGGTCTCGTCGGGCCACGGTTTCTGTGGCATCGGCCGCAAGCGGCTTCTGATCCTGCTGCAGCGACGCGCGCGCGAACTTGGCGTGAGGCTGATGTTCGAGAGCGATATCGCCGACCCTCAGCCCTATATGGAGACGCATGATCTGGTCGTCGCCGCCGATGGGCTGAACTCAAGGGCGCGCAACACCTTCGTCGAAGTCTTCAAGCCCGACATCGACACCCGCAAGTGCAAATTCGTCTGGCTCGGCACCAACCAGAAATTCGACGATGCCTTCACCTTCATCTTCGAGAAGACCGAGCATGGCTGGGTGTGGGCGCACGCCTATCAATTCGACAGCGAGACAGCGACCTTCATTGTCGAGTGCAGCGAACAGACCTGGGCTGCCTTCGGCTTCGGCGCCATGTCGCAGCAGGAATCCATCGCCGTCTGCGAGCGCATTTTTGAGAAACATCTCGGCGGCCACGCTCTGATGACCAATGCCAATCACATCAGAGGTTCGGCCTGGATCAATTTCCCGCGCGTGCTCTGCGAACGCTGGTCCTACAAGAACCTGGCGCTGATGGGCGACGCGGCGGCCTCGGCACATTTCTCGATCGGCTCCGGCACCAAGCTCGCATTGGAAAGCGCGGTGGCGCTGGCCGAATATGTCAAAACCGAACCGGACCTCGACGCCGCCTTCCGCAAGTATGAGGATGCGCGCCGCACCGAGGTGCTGAAGCTGCAGTCGGCGGCGCGCAATTCGCTGGAGTGGTTCGAGGAGGTCGAGCGCTATCTCGGCCTCGATCCGGTGCAGTTCAATTATTCGCTGCTGACCCGCTCGCAGCGCATTAGCCACGAGAATTTGCGGCTGCGAGATGCCAAATGGCTTGAGAGCGCCGAGGAATGGTTCCAGCGCCAGGCGGGGGCAGGCGGCAACAGGCAGCGCCGGGCGCCGATGTTCGCGCCGTTCAAGCTGCGCGACATGCAGCTCAACAACCGGGTCGTCGTTTCGCCGATGGCGCAGTACAAGGCCGTCGACGGCTGCCCGACCGACTGGCATTTCGCCCACTATGCCGAGCGTGCGAAGGGCGGCGCCGGGCTTGTCTATATCGAGATGACCTGCGTCAGCCCGGAAGGACGCATCACGCCCGGCTGTCCCGGCTTCTATGCGTCCGAACATGAGGTGGCGTGGAAGCGGCTTGTCGATTTCGTCCACGCCGAGACCGAGGCGAAAATCTGCGCGCAGATTGGCCATTCCGGGGCCAAGGGCTCGACCCGTGTCGGCTGGGAGGGCACCGACGTGCCGCTCTCCTCGGGCAATTGGCCGGTCATAGCAGCCTCGGCGATTGCATGGTCGCCGCAAAACCAGGTGCCGAAAGCCATGGACCGCGCCGATATGGATTTGGTGCGCGACCAGTTCGTGGCCTCCACCGAAATGGCCGATCGTTGCGGCTTCGACATGCTGGAGATCCACGCCGCGCACGGCTATCTCCTGTCGTCCTTCATCACGCCGGTCACCAACCAGCGCACGGATGAGTATGGCGGTTCGCTGGAAAATCGCATGCGCTATCCCCTGGAAATCTTCCATGCGGTGCGCGCCGCCTGGCCGGCGCGAAAGCCGATTTCGGTGCGCATTTCGGCCAATGATTGGGTCGGCATCGAGGGTGTGACGCCGGCCGATGCGGTGGAGATCGCGCGCATGCTGCACGAAGCCGGCGTCGACATCTGCGACGTCTCGGCAGGTCAGACCTCGATTGCCGCCAAGCCTGTCTATGGCCGCATGTTCCAGACACCATTCTCGGACCGCATCCGCAACGAGGTCGGCATGGCGACGATGGCGGTCGGCAACATCTATGAGCCGGACCATGTCAATTCGATCCTGATGGCAGGCCGCGCCGACCTGGTGGCCCTGGCACGGCCGCATCTCGCCGATCCCTACTGGACGCTGCATGCGGCGGTGAGGCTCACTGACCGTGGGGTCAAATGGCCGGATCCCTATCTTCCCGGACGCGACCAGATCTACCGGCTGGCCGAGCGCGATGCGGCGGCGGGGCTGAAAGTATGACGACGGCCTTGGCGATTTCAGGCAAACATGCGCTGGTCACTGGCGGCGGCTCCGGCGTCGGCCGGGCCATAGCACTCGTGCTGGCCGAGGCCGGCATACAGGTGACCATATGCGGGCGGCGCGAGGCCGAGCTTGCCAAGGTGGCTGGCGAGAACGACCGCATCCACGCCATGTCAGCCGATGTTGCCAACGAGGCGGCGGTGACATCGCTCTACGCGCAAGCGGAAGCCGTGCGCGGCCCGTTCGACATCGTCGTCGCCAATGCCGGCATGGCCGGCAGCACGCCGGCGCACAAGACCTCGCTTGCCGACTGGCAGCGCACGCTCGACGTCAATCTGACCGGCGCCTTCCTGACGGTGAAGCCGGCGCTGGCCGGCATGGCCGCGCGCAAGGCGGGCCGGATCGTCTTCGTCGCCTCGACCGCAGGGCTGAAAGGCTACGCCTATGTCGCACCCTATGTGGCGGCCAAGCACGGCGTCGTCGGGCTGATGCGGGCGCTGGCCGCCGAGACGGCGAAATCCGGCGTGACCGTCAACGCCGTTTGCCCGGGCTTCGTAGAGACCGGCATGCTGGAGGAGTCCATTCAGCGCGTCGTCGAAAAGACCGGCCGCTCAGTCGAGCAGGCGCGGGCGAGCCTTGCCTCGACCAACCCGCAAGGCCGTTTCATCCAGCCGCAGGAAGTTGCCGCGGCGGTGCTCTGGCTGTGCGGCGATGCGGCTGCGTCGATTACCGGACAAGCAATTTCGATCTCAGGAGGCGAAACATGGTAGCCGGCCCATTGCCCGCGCCGTCGGGACCCGGCAAGGACCGGCTGCGTCTCTGGATCAGGCTGCTGCGCGCCTCGCGCACGATCGAAGCGGAGCTGCGCGAGCGCCTGAAGAAGGAATTCGATACGACGCTGCCGCGTTTCGACGTCATGGCCGCCCTCTACCGCGCGCCGGAAGGCATGCTGATGAGCGATCTGTCGCGCTTCCTGCTGGTATCCAACGGCAATGTCACCGGCATCGTCGACCGGCTGGTTTCGGAAGGGGTGGTCGCGCGCGCGCGCCGCAATGGCGATCGCCGCACATCCATGGTGCGACTGACCGACGAGGGTTCCAAATCTTTTGCCGCAATGGCCGCGGCGCATGAGGGTTGGATCGGAGAATTGCTGGCCAAGGTCAGCGAGGAGGATGCGCGCCGGCTGACCGGCATGCTGACCTCGTTCCGCAGCAACTGGGAGGGACGCGAATGAGTTCGATGGCCGGCCTCAAGCCGAAGCACTTCCTTTGGGAAGTCGAAGGCAGGATCGCCAAGGTGCGGCTCGACCGGCCGGAGCGCAAGAATCCGCTGACCTTCGACAGCTATGCGGAACTGCGCGACACGTTCCGCGATCTCGTCTATGCCGACGGCGTCGACGCCGTGGTGTTCCTGCCCAATGGCGGCAATTTCTGCTCGGGCGGCGATGTCCACGACATTATCGGCCCATTGGTCAAGATGGACATGAAGGAATTGCTCGCCTTCACCCGCATGACCGGCGATTTCGTCAAGGCGATGCTCAACTGCGGCAAGCCGATCATCGCGGCGGTCGACGGGGTCGCGGTCGGCGCCGGCGCCATCATCGCCATGAGCGCCGACATCCGCATCGCCACGCCGGAGGCCAAGACCGCTTTCCTGTTCACCCGCGTCGGCCTTGCCGGCTGCGACATGGGCGCCTGCGCGATCCTGCCGCGCATCATCGGCCAGGGCCGTGCCGCCGAATTGCTCTACACCGGCCGCACGATGACGGCGGCGGAAGGCGAGCGCTGGGGCTTCTACAACAGGCTGGTCGATGCCGCAGTGCTCGAGGCCGACGCGCTCGAGATGGCGGCGCGCATCGTCTCCGGCCCGACCTTCGCGCACGGCATCACCAAGACGCAGCTCAACCAGGAATGGTCGATGGGCCTCGACCAGGCAATCGAAGCGGAAGCGCAGGCGCAGGCGATCTGCATGCAGACGCGTGACTTCGAGCGCGCCTACAAGGCCTTCGTCGCCAAGGAGAAACCGGTGTTCGAGGGCAATTGATGGCTGACAAGAGTTTCCTCAACTGGCCGTTTTTCGAAGACCGGCATCGCGAACTCGCCGAACGCCTTGATGCCTGGTGCGCCAGGAACCTGCCCGTCGATCACCATGACGTCGATGCCGCCTGCCGCGAGCTGGTGGCGAAACTTGGCCGCGACGGCTGGCTGAAGCCGACGGCGCTCGATACGGACAATCCGGGACCGCTCGATGTCCGCACCTTGTGCATCACCCGCGAGACGCTGGCGCGCCATGACGGGTTGGCCGACTTTGCCTTTGCCATGCAGGGGCTCGGCACCGGCGCGCTCAGCCTGTTCGGCACGCCCGACCAGCAGCAATGGCTGGCAAAGACCAGGGCCGGCAAGACGATTTCCGCCTTCGCGCTTTCGGAGCCACGCTCCGGGTCGGATGTCGCCAACACCGAAATGATGGCGAGCCGCGATGGCGACTTCTATATCCTCAGCGGCGAGAAGACCTGGATTTCCAATGGCGGCATCGCCGATCTCTACGTCGTCTTTGCCCGCACCGCCGAGGCACCGGGTGCCAAGGGACTTTCCGCCTTTCTCGTACCCGCTGATACCAAGGGGCTTGGCATTGCCGAGCGCCTTGAAGTGATCGCGCCGCATCCGCTGGCGCGGCTTTCCTTCGATCAGGTCCGGGTGCCGGCCTCGGCGCTGATCGGCAAACCGGGAGACGGCTTCCGCATCGCCATGTCGGTGCTTGACGTGTTCCGCTCCACGGTCGGCGCGGCGGCACTCGGCTTTGCCCGCCGGGCGCTGGACGAAAGCATTAGCAGGGTGGCCGAGCGCAAACTTTTCGGCGCTCCGATGGCAGAGCTGCAGATGGTGCAAGGCCATATCGCCGACATGGCGCTGGACATCGATGCCGCAGCGCTGCTGGTCTACCGCGCTGCCTGGACCAAGGACATGGGCGCGGCTCGTGTCACCCGCGAGGCGGCGATGGCCAAGCTGTTCGCCACCGACAAGGCGCAAGAGGTGATCGACAAGGCTGTGCAGCTGCATGGGGGGGACGGCGTCCGCAAGGGCCATATCGTCGAGAGCCTCTATCGCGAGATCCGCGCGCTACGTATCTACGAGGGCGCATCCGATGTGCAGAAGGTGGTGATCGCACGGCAGGTGATGGGCGCGGCCTGACAGCGACGTATTTGATTTTGAGATTTGGTTTTAAGAATACCGGGGAGGCTTGAAAATGCACGAGATCCTGCAGCCGGAGGGCTGGGCGAAACCGGTCGGCTACGCCAACGGCATTGCTGCGCGCGGCAGGCTCGTCTTCGTGGGCGGACAGGTCGGCTGGAACGGGCAGTGCCAGTTCGAGACCGACGATTTCGCCGGCCAGGTGCGGCAGACGCTGCAAAACATCGTCGCCGTGCTGGCGGAAGCCGGCGCGGAGCCACGGCACATCACCGCGATGACCTGGTATTTCACCGACAAGGCCGAATATCTTGGCAATCTCAAGGGTATAGGCGAGGCCTATCGCGAGGTGATCGGCCGGCATTTTCCAGCGATGGCCGCCATGCAGGTGGTGGCGCTAGTGGAAGATCGCGCCAAGATCGAAATTCAGGCAACCGCCGTCATTCCGGATTAACGAATTCGTTATTCCCGGATTGATCAGCAGCGCAGCCCCGCCCGCTTCAGCAGCGGAAATACGTGGTCGCAGAAATAGGGCAGTTCCTGGGTGTAGTTGACGAACGACAGCGCGATGCCCTGGTAGCCATGCCCGGCTATTGCCGCCATCTCGGCGGCAATCGTCTCCGGCGTTCCAACCAGCGGGTAGGTGCCGGCGCCGCCGGCGAAACGCTGCCGGTAGCGGTCATAGGCATGCGGGTCATGCGACTGCGAGAACTCCTTCTTGCCTGCCATATGAGCATCGACCGCATCGTGGTCGACCAGATCGACGGCATAGCGCGTGTAGTAGGCCTGCGCCTCTTCCATGGTTGGACGGCAGACGACATGCGCCACCGTGTAGACGCCGACGTTGCGGCCAACCTTGTCGGCCCGCTCGCTGATGTCGGCGACATGCTTGCCGGCATCGCTCATTTCCGAAAAGGTCGTGAACAGATAATCGCATCGGGCGGCGGCGAAATCCCGGCCCGGGCCACCGAAAGCAGCGTTCATGGTCACCGGGCGTGGAACCTGCAGGCTCGCCGGCCGGCTCACCGCCTCCTTGAGGCGATAGTAGGTGCCTTCATAGTCCAGAGGCTGGTCCGAGGCGTAGAGCTTTTCCAGGATTTCGATCCATTCGGCGGCCTGGTCGTAGCCCTTCTCGACCAAAGGCGTGCCGAACATGCCGAATTCCTTCGGGTTCCAGCCGCAGACGATGTTCAAGCCGGCGCGGCCCTGGCTGATATGGTCGACAGTTGCCAGCGCCTTGGCGGCATAGAGCGGATGCACCAGCGGCACATGCACGGTCATGAACAGGCCGATCTGCTCGGTGGCCACCGCCAGCGCTGCTGCCCAGGTGAAGGTCTCGAACGACCATTCGCGCACCTTGTTGCGGCCGCCAAAGCCACGCCAGCGCGCGATCGGCAGCATAAATTCCAGCCCGGCGCGGTCGGCGATCTGCGCCGCCGTCAGATTGTCCTGCCAGCTTGCCGTCCAGCGTTCCGGCACATCGGTGATGGCCAGACCGCCATCGGCATTGGTCGAGAAGACGCCCAGCTTCAGTTTGTTCGGGCCGTGCAGGGGATGCGTTTTGATCATCATGGGAACTCGTGGCGGGAGACCGACACGCTAGGCCCGCGCAAAAATATTTCAAGCCTGAAATAGCTTCGCCTCGCCGCCGATTGCGGATATGATTTTGGGCTAGGCGAAACGGGGATGGAGATGAGCGCGTTCCGTCAGAAGTGCATCGGCAAGACCAATCTCGTCGGCTCTTTCGCCGCCATTCCGCATCCCGTCGCCGTCGAAGTGATGGCGCTCGCCGGCCTCGACTTCCTCTGCGTCGACTGGGAACATGCTCAGATCGCGCGGGGCACGATCGAAACCATGGTGCGCGCGGCCGACGTGCACCGCGTGCCGGCCATGGTGCGTGTTCCCGGCCATGCGCCGGAAGCTATCCAGGCGGCGCTCGACAGCGGCGCACAAGGCGTGCTCGTGCCGCGCGTCTCGACCGCTGCTCAGGCCGAGGCGGCGGTGAAAGCCTCGCGCTATCCGCCGCTGGGCGAACGCGGCGTCGGGCCTGGCCGCGCGGCCGGCTATGGCTATCGCATCCCCGAATATCTGGCCGCGGCCAATGACAGGGTGGTCGTCGCGGTCCAGGTCGAGACATCGGAGGGGCTGGCCAACATCGAGGCGATCGCGGCCATAGACGGCATCGATGTGGTCTTCGTCGGCCCCGGCGATCTCTCCGTGTCGATCGATGCGATCGGGCCGAAAGGCGTGGACAAGCTCAATGAGGCGATCACAAGGATCATCCGCGAGACCGTCGCGCATGGCAGGACATCGGGCATATTTTGCGCCAGCCCACAGACGATCAGCCAGTGGGCCGCTATCGGCGCGAGCTTCTTCGTGCTGGCCAGCGACACGATGTTTCTTGGCGCCGGCGCCGCGGCCAACTGCACCGCTGCGCGCGCCGAGCTGGGGTGAGACGGGCGGGATCAGGTAAAAACTTTTTAAGCTTAAAACTTTTTCCTTGAAAAGCGCCGCACATTGGATAGCATCCAAAGTGGATGGCGACTGTCGTGCCGGTGGGGCTTGCCGGGCAGTCCGTCGTGGTGCTCCGGGTGGGAGGGGTTTCAGTCCTTGTCGTTCATACTGCCCCAGTCATCGTCCAGCGCGCGCTATGCGTTCGACGGCGTGCGCGCCCAGATCCGTGACCTGCACACTGAAAACATCGCCAACCTTGCCGTGCGCGCCCGAGAACTGGGCGACGTGATCGCGCTCTGGTACGGCGAAGGCGACATGGTGACGCCGGCCTTCATCCGCGATGCCGCGAAGGCCGCCTTCGATGAAGGCCAGACGTTCTACGTCCCCAACATGCGTGGCCAGGGGCCACTGAACGAAGCCCTGGCCGAGTATCAGACGCGCATCCACGGCCGGTCTATCCCGATTGCGCGCACCACCGTCACGCCCGGCGGTATGCAGGCGCTGTACCTGGCGCTGGAACTGCTGGTCGATACCGGCAGCAACGTCGTCTATGTCGCGCCGCAATGGCCCAACATCCACAACGCCATCCATCTGATCGGCGGCGAGCCAAGGCCGTTTTCGCTCGACTTCAAGGGCGACTGGCATCTCGATCTCGACCGGCTGTTCGCCACTTGCGATGCGCGCACACGCGCGATCCTCCTGTCGACGCCGTCCAACCCGACCGGCTGGACCGCGTCGCGCGAGGAGATGCAGGCGCTGCTCGACTTCAGCCGGCGCACCGGCATCTGGATCATCTCCGACGAGGTCTATGGCCGGCTCTATTTCGACGGCAATGTTGCTCCTTCCATCCTGCAGATCGCCGAGGATGGCGACCGGGTGCTGTCGGTCAACAGTTTTTCGAAGGCGTGGGCGATGACCGGCTGGCGCATCGGCTGGCTGACGCATCCGTCGGGGGTGGCCGACCAGCTTGGCGCCATGACGCAGTACATCAACAGCGGCACCGCCGCGCCTATCCAGGCAGGCGCTGTCGCCGCCATCCGCCAAGGCGAGCCGCTGGTCGAGGAGATCAGGCAGCGGATCAAAACCGGCCTCGACCTTGCCTATGACAGGCTGGCACAGATTCCCGGCATCATCCTGCCGACGAAACCGCGCGGAGGCATGTATGCCTTCTTTGCCATGGACGGCGAAAGCGACGCCCGGCAGGCCTGCGCCAGGATACTGGAGACGGCGCGCGTCGGGCTGGCTCCCGGCCACCTCTTTGGAAATTCGGCAGCGGCCTTCCTGCGGATGTGCGTGTGCCGTGAACGCGACCAGATAGCGACCGCGCTCGAGCGCATGGTCGCCGCCATGAATTGACGCCCCGCTGGGAGGTGGGACGGCAACAAACCGTGCGGGAGCAAACCCGCCCGATCACAACCAGAGGGAACACAAAATGAGCTTCACTCGTCGCAACCTGCTTCTTCTCGCCGCCACGATCGGCATCGCTGCCGGCCCGGCCACCGCCTTTGCCGCCGATGTGCTCAATGTCGGCGCCTACCCGACCAATCCGCCCTTCGAATACAAGAACGAGAGCGGCACTTTCGAGGGCTTTGAAGTCGACATCGTCAACGAAGCGGCCAAGCGTGCCGGCATGACCACCGACATTGCCGACCTCGGCTTCCAGGCGCTGTTCGCGGCTGTCAGTTCCAACCGCATCGATGTCGCGATCTCCTCGATCACCATCACGCCGGAGCGACTGAAAACGCTGTCCTTCACCCAGCCCTATTATGACTCCGACATGGGCATTGCGACGAAGACCGATAGCGCTGTTAACACCGAGGCCGACCTCAAGGGCAAGATCGTCGGCGTGCTTTCAGGCTCGACCGGCGAGACCTGGGTCAAGGCGCATCAGGAGGCTGACGGCTACAGCGACGTGAAGGGCTATGACACGCAGCAGAATCTTCTGCTCGACCTCAGCGCGGGCCGCGTGGACGCCGCCGTCAGCGATATTCCGGGCATGGAATACTCCTTCACCAAGATGAAGGACCTGAAGGTCAAGCAGCGCATCAAGACCGGCGAACAGTACGGCCTGATGATGAGCAAGGACCATCCGCTGCTCGGCAAGCTGAACGACGCGCTGACCGCGATGAAGAAGGACGGAACGCTGGCCGCGATCCACAAGAAGTGGTTCGGCAGCGACGCGCCAGCCGATTCCTCGACGGTCAAGGAAATGCCGCTGCCCAAGGCCTGACCGGCAATGCATTTAAATCGTGCCGGCTCCCGGGCCGGCACGATTCATTTCACGCTCCGGCGCCTGCTGCCGCACGGATAGCCTCATGGGAGGCAAGGTCGATTGGTTTTAACTTGAGCATCCTTTGCTCTGGGGTTCGGGAACGCTCCCATGTCGCTAATCGACACCTTCTTCAATCCTGACGTGATCATGTCCAGCCTGCCGGCGCTGTTGCGTGGCTTCCTGAACACGCTGCTGCTCGGCATTTTGAGTATCGGCATCGGCATTCCCATCGGCCTGGGGATCAGCCTGTTGCGGCTCTATGCGCCGAAGCCGCTGCGCTGGCTGGCGGTCGGCTACACCGACATCTTCCGCGCCCTGCCGGTGCTGGTGGTGCTGATCCTGATCTATTATGCGCTGCCCTTCCTCGGCATCCGTCTGTCGTCCTGGGCCTCCGCCGTGACGGCGTTCGCCATCATCATGTCGGCCTATTCAGCAGAAGTGTTCCGCTCCGGCATTGAGAGCATTCCGAAAGGCCAATTCGAGGCAGCACAGGCGCTCGGCCTGCCTTTCCTTTTGACCTTGCGCAAGGTGGTGCTGCCGCAGGCGATCCGCGTCGTCATCCCGCCGATGACCAGCAATTGCGTCTCGATGTTCAAGGACACGTCGCTCGCTTCCACCGTTGCGCTGCCTGAACTGTTGAAGGAAGCGACCAACGCGCAGTCGCTCTATGCCAATCCCTCGCCGCTGATCGGCGCCGCTTTGGTCTATCTCATCTTCCTCTGGCCGATGGTCCGCCTCGTCAGCCTGCTCGAAGACCGCTTCAAGACCGAGAAGACGCGCTGACCTCATCAACCGTCCCGCTTCCCAAGCCATTCGCAGGAGATACAGTTGAGCAATTACCAAGCCGCCGGCGGCTTTCCGGTGGACACCATCCGCGCCATGTTTCCGGCCTTGCAGCGCGCCGGTGATTTCATCTTCATGGACAACGCCGCCGGCGCGCAGATCCCGCAGAGCGTGCTCGACGCGGTGACCAACCACCTGGTCTCGCACAATGTGCAGCGCGGCGGACGTTACGGCCGCAGCGTCGCGGTCGACCAAACGGTCGCCAATGCGCGCGAGAGCGTGGCCTTGCTGATCAACGCCTACAGTCCGTCGGAAATCTGCTTCGGCATGAACGCCACCTCGTTCATTCGCCTGGTCAGCCTCGGCATCGGCCAGATGCTGGCCAAGGACACAGAGCGCGACGAGATCGTCATCACCGATATGGACCACGACGCCAACATCGCCACGTGGCTGGCGCTGGAGCCCGCCGGAGCCAAGTTCAAATGGTGGCGCATGCGCGAGGACGGCAACCTGCATGTCGACGACCTCAAGCCGCTGGTTTCCGATCGCACCCGTCTCGTCGCCTGCACGGTGACCGCGCATTCGATCGGCTCGATCGTCGACGTCGCTTCGGTGGCCGCGATCGCGCATGCGGCTGGCGCCGAAGTGTTCCTTGACTGCGTGCATTACGGACCGCACGGGCTGATCGACGTGCAGGCCTGGGACTGCGACTATCTCGTCTGCTCCGGCTACAAGAATTTCTCGCCGCATATGGGCTTTCTGTGGGGCCGCTTCGAAACGCTGAAGCGGCTACCGACCTTCCGCGAGGATTTCATCCCCGACGAGCCGCCTTACAAGGTCGAGGCCGGCACCTTCATCTACGAGAACGTCTCAGGCATGGATGCCGCGGTGCAGTACCTGGAACTGATCGGCCGCAATCTGGCGCCCTCCAACAACCGCTCGCGGCGCGACAACATCGTTGCCGGCATGGGCGCTATCCGCGACTACGAAGTGCTCCTGGCGCGTGAGATGCTCGCGGTGCTCAAAGCTTGCGGCGCGACCATTTACGGGGTTTCGGAAGAGACCCGCATCAAGGAGCGCGTGCCGACCTTCTGCTTCAACATCGGCAAGCTGTCGCCGCAGCGGATCGTCGAGGAAATGGCTGAGATGCAGATCGGCATCCGCGACGGCCATATGTATGCGCCCCGGTTGATGAAGCGTCTCAACCTGTCGATGGACAGCGGCGCCATCCGCGCCTCGCTGGTCCATTACAACACGGTCGACGAGGTCAGGCGTTTCGGCCAGGCGTTGCGCGCCGTCGTAGCCAAGCTGTCGTAGCTTGTCCGTCAGATGTCTCCGGCGTGGAACATCGGCCCGCCCTTGTGGGCCGGGAAGCCATAGCCGTTGATCATCACCAGATCGATGTCGGAGGCACGCGCCGCGATGCCTTCGGCAAGCAAGGCCTTGCCCTCTTCGGCCATTGCCGCCAGCAAGCGCGTGACGATCTCATCGGGCGAAAAGCGGCGCGGCACGATGTCCTTGGCCGCTCGCACGGCCTCGATCAGCGCCGTTACTTGCGGGTCGCTCCTGCGTTCGCCGTCCGAATAATCGTACCAGCCGCGCCCGGTCTTGCGGCCGAAGCGGCCGGCCTCGCACAGCCGGTCGGCGATTTCGACATAACGTGCTTGCGGATCGCGCATCGCCGCCTGTCGCTTGCGCCGCGCCCAGGCTATCTCCAGCCCAGCCATATCGTTGACCGCGAAGATCCCCATCGGGAAGCCCCAGGCCTCCAGCGCGGCATCCACCTCATCGGGTGCTGCGCCATCCTCCACCATGAACTCCGCCTCGCGGCGGTAGGCGGAATAGATGCGGTTGCCGATGAAACCCTCGGTAACGCCGCACACGACAGGCAGCTTGCCGAGCTTCCTGACGAAGGCGATCGCCGAGGCGAGCACATCGGGCGCCGTCGCCGCGCAATCCACCACTTCGGTTAGCCGCATGACGTTGGCCGGGGAGAAAAAATGCAGGCCGACGATCCGTTCGGGCCGGGCGGTTGCCGAGGCGATCTCGTCGGGGTTGAGGTAGCTGGTGTTGGTCGCAAGGATGGCGTCCGGGCGGACGATACGTTCGAGCTTCCGGAAGAGTTCGGTTTTTACCGCGAGATCGTCGAACACTGCCTCGATGACCAGATCGGCCTGCACCAGCCTGTCGGCTTCGCTGGCCGCTTCAAACCGGCTCAGCGCCTCCCTGCGCGCATGATCGGTGAGACGGCCGGATTGGACTGACTTGTCGAGAAGGCCGGCGATACGCGCGTATGCTTTTGCCGCGGCGTCGTCAGTCTGCTCGACGCCGATTACGCCATAGCCGGCATTCAAGGCCGAGACCGCGATGCCTGCACCCATCAGGCCGGTTCCGACGATACCGACGGTCTCGACCTTGCGAGGCGTGACACCCTCCAGCCTGTCGACTTTGCTGGCTTGCCTCTCGGCAAAGAAGACGTGGCGCAACGCTGCCGTTTCGCGAGAATCCCGGAGGCGCAGGAAGGTCGCGCGTTCGTCCGCAAGACCGTCGTCAAGTTTGGCCGTGGACGCAGCCTGGACCAATCTCACGGCTTCTGCAGGCGCGATCTGTCCACGGCTGCGGGAAAGCACCTTTCTTGCGGCTGCCGCTTCGGCTTCGGGTTGCGAGCGTGGGACGGAAAGCGCACCCGTGCGCCGCAAGGGTTGGCCAACGAGACGGCGGACGACATCGAGCGCGCCTTCGGGAAGATCGTCGGCAATGGTATCGATCAGACCGAGAGCGAGCGCTTCGTCGGCATTTGCGGGCCGACCCGTGCCGATCAGGTCAATTGCGGCGACCGTGCCGATGAGGCGGGGCAGGCGTTGGGTTCCGCTGGCCCCAGGCACTAACCCGAGCTTGACCTCGGGCAGGCCGAAGCTGGCCGCCTTGCTGGCCACCCGGTAGTGGCAGGCCAGCGCAATCTCGCAGCCGCCGCCGAGCGCCGCGCCGCCTACTGCCGCCACGATCGGTTTGGCGAAGCTCTCGATCGCTTCGATCACGTCAGGCAGTGTGGGCTCGATAGCGGGCTTGCCGAATTCCTTGATATCGGCGCCACCGATGAAGGTGCGCCCAATGGCGGTCAGCACCACGGCAGACACTTCATCCGACGCCGCACGCCCAAGCGCATCCATCAATCCGGCCCTGACATGGAAGGACAGCGCGTTGACCGGCGGATTTTCGATCGTGACGACGAGAACGCCATCGACGATCTTGCCTGTGACACTCTCGGAAAATCGTGCTGTGTTCATGGAGTTTTATCCCGGAACGACGGCAAATCTTCCTCCTCCTTCTGCTCTCCGCCAAATGCCGGTGTCCCGGCTCGGACGGATGAAGCGCCATGGATCTTCAAAATAATTTCAAGCTTAAAATAATTAGAATTCGAAAAACTTCAAGCCTACCGGAGTCGACTGCAAAAGGCGTCGCTACCACGACGGTGATCGGTCAGACTTGACGGTTGCACTGCGGTGCCGGGTCAAGGCGAGTTTGTGGAAACCTTCGGCAGCAGGGCTTTGAAATAGTCGATCGTCTGTTGCAGCCCGGCTTCCAAAGTCACCGTCGGCTCCCAGCCGACAAGCCTTTTGGCAAGGGTGATATCGGGCTGGCGGTGCCGCGGATCGTCTTGCGGAAGATCGCCGTAAATTATATCCGAACCTGATCCGGTCATCTGCGTCGTCAGTTCGGCCAAGCGCCTGATCGTTACTTCCCTTGGATTGCCGATGTTTACTGGACCGGTCACCTCCGGCCCCGTATCCATGAGGCGCAGCATGCCGCTCACCAGGTCGTCGACGTAGCAAAACGACCTTGTCTGTGAGCCGTCGCCGAAAATGGTTATCGGTTCACCACGAAGCGCCTGCACGATGAAATTTGAGACAACCCTGCCGTCTGCCGGGTGCATGCGCGGCCCGAACGTATTGAAAATCCGCGCGACCTTGACCCACAAGCCATGTTGTCGGTGATAGTCGAAGAACAGCGTTTCGGCGCAGCGTTTGCCTTCATCGTAGCATGAGCGCGGCCCGATCGGGTTTACATTGCCCCAGTAACTCTCGGGCTGCGGATGCACAGACGCGTCACCATAGACCTCACTGGTGGAGGCCTGAAAGACTTTGCATTTCAGCCGCTTTGCCAGTCCAAGAACATTGATGGCGCCGTGCACGGCGGTCTTGATCGTCTGAACCGGGTCGTACTGGTAGTGAACAGGCGAGGCCGGACACGCCAGGTTGTAAATCTCATCGACTTCGACGTAGAGCGGAAAGGTCACGTCATGGCGCATGAATTCGAAGCGGGGATGCTTGGCCAAATGGTCGATATTGCGCTTTGATCCGGTGAAAAGGTTGTCGACACACAAGATTTCGTCGCCTCGTTCCAACAGGCGGTCAATAAGATGCGAGCCGATAAACCCTGCGCCCCCGGTAACGAGAATGCGTCTGCGGCTGTCATAGAGTCTGGCCAATTTCTGCTCCCAGGCAAATGCTGATCGACCAGATATCGGTCGCCACACGCAGGATACGACGTGTCCGCAGCCAATGCACAAGGACCAAACTGAAATTTCGCAGATCCGCTCGGTGCCGATGCGAATTCCGATCCGGGCATTTGGTTTGATCAGAAGGCACGATTGAGGCCGATAGTGACCTATGGATTGGCAGCAGAGAATATCAGCCCTGTCGTCAGGGCCGCCGCTGCGTAGATGGCCGGCAGAACCTGACGGTTCACCCCAATCCGCAGCAGAGAGTGGCTCGAAACCCGATCCTGCTGGATTTTATCCACAACATCGATGACATCGGCGGATGGCAACATGAAAAAAACGGTGACGCCTATTTGCGTGAGACATTCCTCTTCGCGATAGAGCATCGTTGAATTGGCCAACAGCCTGCCATACAAGCACGTCGGCTCAACAGGTGGCTCGAGGAACCCCACGGATGTCCGAACGCATTGCAGTTGTCGGCCTGGGTTATGTCGGCCTGCCGGTAGCCATTGCCTTTGGGAAGGTTTTCCCCGGCACCATAGCTTTTGACATCAGCGAGCGTCGGATCGGGGAATTGCGTGGCGGCGTCGATCGTACGGGGGAAGTTGACGCAACGGCGCTCAAGGAGACCTCGATAGGGCTGACCACCGACCGGGAGATGTTGAAAGGCGCTACTTTCTTCATCGTTGCCGTGCCAACCCCTATCGACGCAAATCGCGCTCCCGATCTAGCTTCTTTGAAACTGGCGTCCGAACTCGTCGGCGAGGCGGTGAGCAAAGGCGCCGTCGTCGTTTTTGAGTCGACAGTCTATCCAGGTGTGACCGAAGATTTCTGTGGGCCGATCATCGAGCAGGTTTCCGGCCTGCGACATCCCCGCGACTTTGCCCTCGGCTATTCGCCCGAACGCGCCAACCCCGGCGATCGAGAACACTCGCTGCAAAAGATCGTCAAAGTCGTCTCCGGCGAGAATAACGAGACGCTGGAGCGCGTCGCGAACGTTTATGGCCGTATCATCGATGCCGGCGTCTACCGCGCCCCGTCGATCAAGGTGGCCGAGGCAGCGAAGGTTATCGAGAACACCCAGCGCGATCTGAACATCGCGCTGATGAACGAACTGGCAATGATCTTCGAGCGGCTCGATATCCGGACGCAGGATGTTCTTGATGCTGCGTCGACGAAATGGAACTTCCTTCCCTTCAAACCGGGGTTCGTCGGCGGCCACTGCATCAGCGTCGATCCATATTATTTGACCGCCAAGGCCGAGGCCGAAGGTTACCATCCGCAGATCATCCTCGCCGGACGTCGCATCAATGACGGCATGGGGGCCTTCGTCGCCCAGCAGGTTGTCAAACGGCTGATTGGTTCTGACACGCCCGTCAAAGGGGCTTCTGTCGGCATTCTCGGGCTGACATTCAAGGAGGACGTGCCGGATTTGCGCAACAGCCGCGTTTTCGACATGGTCAAGGAACTAAGGCAGTTCGGAATTGTCCCCAAAGTCCATGATCCCCTTGCCGATGTCGAAACCGCTCGGCGTGATCACGGCGAAACAATCCTGCCGCTCGATGAGATAAACGATTTGCAGGCGCTTGTTCTGGCGGTGCCTCACAGGCAATATCTCACCAACGAAAGAGCGCGTCTTTTTCAAATGATCAGGCCGGGGGGGACACTGTTCGATGTCAAGTCGGCCATCAAGCCCAATGAAGTTCCCGACAACATAAAATACTGGAGCTTGTAAAGCTCGCCTGAAATTAACGCTAGGATATGCAGTGACATCAAGCAGGCCGATACTGATCACCGGCGCAGCCGGGTTCATAGGGTTTCATCTTTGCCTGAGGCTGCTTGCCGAAGGACGCCAGGTTATCGGCCTCGACTCCATGAACGAGTATTATGACGTCAGCCTGAAGCAGGCTCGTCTCGAGCGGCTGAAAGCGTTTTCGAATTTTTGTTTCGAGCATGCCGATCTCACGGAGCGGGACCGTATTTCGGAGCTCTTCCTTTCGGCCGCGCCGGAGGTTGTCGTCAATCTCGCGGCGCAAGCCGGCGTACGCTATTCGATCAGCAATCCGCACGCCTATGTGGAAAGCAACCTCAGCGGCTTTGTCAACATCCTGGAAGGATGCCGGCAGGCCTCCGTCGGCCATCTGGTCTATGCATCGTCGAGTTCGATTTATGGCGGCAGCACCCGCATGCCGTTTTCCGTGCACGATCCGGCGGACCATCCGCTCAGCCTTTACGCCGCAAGCAAGAAGGCGAACGAGCTGATGGCGCACACATATAGCCATCTGTTTGGACTGCCGACCACCGGGCTGCGTTTTTTCACCGTCTATGGTCCGTGGGGGCGGCCGGACATGGCGCTGTTCATCTTCGCCAAGGCTATCCTCGCCGGCGAGCCGATCGAGGTCTTCAACTATGGCAACATGCAGCGGGATTTCACCTATATCGACGACATTGTCGAAGGCATTATCCGCGTCATGCAGCAACCCGCGACACCCAATCCTGAGTGGAAAAGTGACGCGCCAGACCCAGCGACCAGCAACGCCCCGTTCAGGATTCACAACATCGGCGGCAATTCGCCCGTTCAACTGAACCGATTGATCGAAGTGCTCGAAGACGCGCTGGGACGCAAGGCAAACCGCAACCTCATGCCACTTCAGCCAGGCGACGTTCCGGCAACTTTCGCCAATGTCAGCTCGCTCGAGGAGGCGGCCGGCTTCAAGCCCAAAATCCCGATCGAAATAGGGGTTCCGCGCTTTGTCGAATGGTACCGGGAGTTCTACCGAGCATGATCGGACGCTTCGCCACCTGGAGGCGGCTGGCTCCTGACCAGCCATGGCTGGCGCATGCCGCTCGGAAAACTCAATAAGCCGCAGCCGAACTGGGTGTCGCCTGAAGGCGGTCAATATCTTTCCGGGGCGGCGCACCGAACAGGCGACGATATTCTCGGCTGAACTGCGAAGGGCTGTCATAGCCCACCGCGAACCCGGCCGTGCCTGCGTTTGCGCCGCCGGCAAGCATAATCCTTCGCGCCTCCTGCAGGCGCAGCTGCTTCTGGTATTCGAGCGGGGTCATGCGCGTAATCGCCTTGAAATGGGCATGAAGTGACGACGCGCTCATGCCTGATGCCGCCGCAATGTCTTCGATGCGCAGTTGTGCCTGGAAATGATTGCGGATCGTGGCGATGGCGCGGCTGACCTGGCTCAGGTGGCTGTCCACCGACGCCATCTGGCGAAGCGTGTCACCGTGCGGTCCGGTGAGGAGCCGGTAAAGGATTTCGCGTTCGATCAGCGGCGCCAGCACGGTGATGCTCTCGGGGCGATCGAGCAGCCTGACAAGCCGACAGGCGGCATCGATCAGGTCGGGGTCACTTGGATAGGCAGCTAACACCGGCAGATCCCTGCTGGGGGATGCACGTCCTTCTTTCACAAGCAGTTCGGCCAGCGCGGTGGAATCAAAATCTATCTTGCAACAGAGGTAGGGCGCCGCCGGGCTCGCCTCCAACACATGCCCGACCAGCGGCAGGTCGACCGAGACGAGCAGGTAGCTCGATGCGTCATAGACCACGCTCTGGTCGGCCAGCGAGACGCGCTTCGATCCTTGGGCGATTATGCAAAGCGACGCCTCGTAGACCGCAGGCACGGGTGCACTGGGCTGGTTGGCGCGAATGAGCGACAGCCGCGGCACCTCAGTGCCGGCCATGCCAGATTTCGGCGCAAAGCGGGTGATCAGCTCGGCGAGTTCATTGATTTTCCCCATGCCGCATAATCTTCATGGCGCGAAATGTTGCAAGGCATTTCGAGTTCATTTGGAGGATCGTGCAAACTCTTTGGACGATCACGCTACCGCCCTTTGCCGGTTCGCCGCCATCTATCTCCCCGTCACCGCAGCGAAAAAGGAACGATCATGACGGGACTTAAAGACAAGGTTGTACTCATCACCGGCGCCTCCAGCGGCATCGGCGAAGCGACGGTTCGGGAACTTGCCGGTGCCGGCGCCAGACTGTTCATCGGGGCCCGCCGCACCGAGCGGCTCAAGGCGCTGGCCGCAGAAATAGGCAAAGGCGTCGCGTGGCGCGAACTCGACGTGACTGACGCGGCGAATTTCGACGCCTTTGCCGATGCCGCTCATGCCGAATTCGGGCAGATCGATGTGCTGGTCAACAATGCCGGCGTCATGCCGCTGTCGCCGCTTGCCGCGCTGAAGCGCGATGAGTGGTCTCGCATGATCAATGTCAACATCGGCGGCGTGCTGAACGGGATCGCCGCGGTGCTGCCGCGCTTCGTCGCCCAGAAGAATGGGCATATCGTCAATGTCGCCTCGGTCGGTGCGCATATCGTGCTGCCCACCGCGGCGGTCTATTGCGGCACGAAATATGCCGTCTGGGCAATCACCGAGGGGCTGCGGCAGGAGCATGACGACATCCGCGCCACGATCATCTCCCCCGGAGTGACGGCAACCGAACTGGGCGACGATATCAGCGATCCTCAGGTCGCCACGGCTCTGAAAGAATGGCGGCAGAAGTCGCTCACACCGGACGCCATTGCACGGGCGATCCGTTTTGCGCTTGATCAACCCGATGGCGTCGACGTCAACGAAGTGATCGTGCGGCCAACCGCTGCCAATATGTAGAACTTGCTGCCGGATGCCGGCTTTCGGCGAGCTAGGGCGCTCTCCGAGATCCGGCAAACGGCCCACCCCTTAATGCACCCGCCCTCAGCCTCTGGCGCAACTCCCGCGGGCCACATCGTACCGGCTCTCGAACGCGCGCGAAAAATTGCGCACCCGAA
Organism: Mesorhizobium sp. M0862; assembly: GCF_040319795.1. Lineage (NCBI taxonomy): Bacteria > Pseudomonadati > Pseudomonadota > Alphaproteobacteria > Hyphomicrobiales > Phyllobacteriaceae > Mesorhizobium > Mesorhizobium sp. M0862. Next base: position 159,330 of record NZ_JAMYOJ010000010.1, on the reverse strand, counting down.
TTGAACCCGCAAGCAAAGGCGATTTCCGAGGTCGTGGGCGACGCTCGGGCGGGCGACAACAATTCTTCCTTGCTGCGCTCCAGCCGCCTGTCCCAGACGAACAGTTCCGGTCTCGCGGCAAGGCCGGTGCGCCGCTGGGAACTTAACCCGCTAATCATCTCCCCTGCGACGGTAGAGATGTCAGGCTTCGCCGGCCAGGCGCGCTGAAATCAGCCGCGCCGCCTTGATCACCGCTTCGCCCTGGCTGGCCGCCATGCTGTCATCGGCGCGTGACACAGGCGAGGCCACCGCCAGAGTGCCTAGAGGACGGCCATCGGAGCCGAGGATTGCCGCGGCTATGCTGTGCACGCCTTCTTCATAGCCTTGGGAGCTCGAGGAATAGCCGCGCTTGGCGGCAAGCCGGATCGCCTTCATCAGCCTGTCGGGTTGCGTCACCGTGTGTGGCGTGAAGGTCGGCAACGGCTTGTCGACATAGGCCTCGGCCGCTTCCCGAGGCGAAGCGGCGAGAAAGGCGATGCCGGAGGCGGTGCCGTGCAAGGGCAGCACCTGGCCGACATCGACATTGACCCGGTTGGCCTTTGCCGACAGCTCGACATGGACCGTCAGCAGTGCGCCGGCGCTGAATTCCGACAGATGCACCGTCTCGCCGGTTTCCAGCGCCAGCTCGCGAACCACAGGTGCTGCCACGCGCACGAAGGGAAAATGCGCGTCGCGAAAGCGGGCCAGCCGCGACAGGCCGGCGCCGAGCCGGTAGCGGCGGCTTGCCGGCTCTTGTTCGATCAGGCGGTGGTCGGCCAGCGCCATCAGCAGGCGCCGCGCCGTCGCCTTGTCGAGGCCGGTTTTGCGGGCGAGCTCGGACAGGCCGATCTCCGGTTCGCCGAGCGTGAACTGTTCCAACAGCGATATCGCTTTGCCGACTGTGCTCATCGTGCATCCTCAAGATACTTCGCATGGGAGGGAAGCCAATCCACCTTGCAGTCCGCTCATAGCACATAAAATGGTGGTTCAAATAACGAACCGTTTGGAAGCGACAAAAAACACCAGCAAGTTTCGCGGCGACATCAATCTCGATGCGCCGCGCCGTGCGAGGGGTGATGCTGCGCGGCAACACCTATCAACAGGTGGATCAACTCGGCGGCGCTGCGCCTGGCCGGCGTGTCGACCCAAACGCCTGATCCTGGCCGGCGCGGAAGCTTCAACTCTGCCCCAGCTGCGCGCGGCGCCAGGCGGCGGGCGCCTGGCCAACCCGCTCCCGGAAGAAGCGTGAGAAATAGGCCGGATCGTCGAAGCCGATTTCGTAGGCGATGTCCTCGACGGTGCGCACGGTGAACAGCAGCAAGCGCTTGGCCTCCAGCAACCGTCGCTCGCCCATGAGCCGCTTGACGCCGCTGCCAAGCACCCTATGGGCGGCCTTGTCGAGAAGATGCGGTGTCGTGGCCAGCGCCTCGACGTAGCGGTCGACGGGCCAGTTGTCGCGGAAATGCGCATCGACCAGACGGCGCAAGCCGCGCGCCAATGCAGCATCGGAAGAGCCAGTCGCATCCATTACCTCGGGACCAAGACGCGCGACGTGGGAGAGCGCGACGGCAATCAGCGCCGGCAGGGTCTTGTCACTCCCGGCCTGCGCCTCGGCATATTCCGTGGCGATCATCTCCAGCACCGCCGCAAGCCTTTTCCACGCGACGTGCTGAGGAAGGCTATCGGCAAAAACCGGCCGATCCAATGGCAGCAGGCTGTGAGCGGCTATTGCCGCAAGCGCATCATCGGCGACCGAAACGACGATGGCGTCGGTGCCGGGCCCGATCGAGAAGCCATGCACGATGGTGCTCGGCACGAAGCTGACGGCCGGCGCCGAAAAGTGCCAGGATTGATCCTCGATGCGATAAGTGCCGGAGCCGCTTGTCCAGTAGGTGATCTGGCCCATTTGCGGATGCTTGTGCGCGGCAACCTGGCCGAGATGAATGTTGCTGCGCGCAAGCACCGTCTCGACATGCAGGAAGCCGACTTCGAGCGGCCGCACCGGCTCGCCATAGACAAAGAAATCAGGAATGGAATTGAGGCTCATGGCGCCGGAAAAAGTCCAATCGGTTTTGCCGTTACGTCCTAACCGATCCTTGCCAGGAGAGCTAGAGTTGATGCCATAAGTGGAGGAACATCATGCGATCGGAAGACTTTCGTGCCGACAATGGGCGCCCGTTCACCGGGGCCGAGTATCTGGAGAGCTTGCGCGACGGCCGCGAGGTCTACATCAACGGCGAGCGCATTGCCGATGTCACCACCCATCCGGCGATGCGCAATTCGGCGCGGTCGCTGGCGCGCCTCTATGATGCGCTGCACGATCCCAAGCGGCAGGGCACGCTGACCTCGCCTACCGATACCGGTTCGGGCGGCTACACCCACAAATATTTCCGCGTCGCCAAATCCTCCGGCGAACTCGCGGCCCAGCAGACCGCGATCGCCGAGTGGTCACGCATGTCCTATGGCTGGATGGGCCGCACGCCCGATTACAAGGCGGCACTGATGAACACGCTCGGCGCCAATGCCGACTGGTACGGCCCGTTCAAGGACAATGCGCTCGCCTGGCACAAGCGTGCGCAGGAAGCCGTGCTGTTCATGAACCACGCCATCGTCAACCCGCCGATCGACCGCCACAAGCCGGCCGAACAGGTGAAGGATGTCTTCGTCCACATCACCAAGGAGACCGACGCCGGCATCTATGTCTCCGGGGCCAAGGTGGTGGCGACGTCCTCGGCGCTGACCCACTACAATTTCCTGGCGCAGAGCTCGGCGACGGTCACCGAAGATCCGTCGCTGTCGGTCATGTTCATCGTGCCGATGAATGCGCCGGGGGTAAAGATGTTCTGCCGCGTCTCCTATGAGCAGACGGCCAACACGGCGGCGGCTCCGTTCGACTATCCGTTGTCGTCGCGCTTCGACGAGAACGATGCCATCCTGGTGCTCGACAATGTCTTCATCCCCTGGGAGGACGTGCTGGTGCTGCGCGACGCGAAGAAAATCCTGTCCTTCCATCCGGCTTCGGGCTTCATGCATGGCTATTGCTTCCAGGGCTGCACACGCTTTGCCGTCAAGCTCGACTTCCTCGCCGGCCTGCTGGCCAAGGCGCTGCGCGCCACCGGCGGAGATGCCTTCCGAGGCAACCAGGCGGCGCTGGGCGAGGTCATCGCGCTCAGGCACATGTTCTGGAGCTTTTCCAACGCCATGGCTTATAATCCGATCCCCTGGGCGAATGGCGCTGTCCTGCCCAACCTGGAAGCAGCCCTTGCCTACCGGACTTTCATGTCGGAAGCCTACCCGCGCGTCATCGACACGGTGCGCCGGGTGATCGCCTCCGGCTTGATCTACCTGCCGTCATCGGTGCGCGACTTCAACAATCCCGAGATCGACAAATACCTCGCGCAATATGTGCGCGGTTCCAACGACATGGGCCATGTCGAGCGCATCAAGATCATGAAACTGTTGTGGGACGCGACCGGCACCGAGTTCGGCGGCCGCCACGCGCTCTACGAACTCAACTATGCCGGTGCGCCGGAAGAGGTGCGGCTGCAGGTGCTGAAGGGCGCCGAACGCGGCGGCCGGCTGAAGGCCATGGAAGAACTGGTCGACACCTGCATGGCCGACTATGACGAGAACGGCTGGACGGGAGATACCTGGCTCAATCCGCTCGCTTCTACGGCCGGGTGATGTCAGATGGCCACGCAGATTTCGAAGGCCGATTTCCGCGACGCCATGGCAAGGGTCTGCGCGCCGGTCAACATCGTCACGACAGATGGTCCGGCCGGGCGCGGCGGCTTCACCGCCACCGCCATGTGCAGTGTGTCGGACGAACCGCCGACACTGCTGGTGTGCATGAACGGCCGCTCGACGCAGGCCGCCATGTTCCTCGCCAACCGGCGCTTCTGCGTCAACGTGCTGACGCATGACCATATGCACCTGGCCGGCAAGTTCGCCGGCGCGACCAGGGACATGGAGGCACGCTATTCGGCGGCGCGCTGGCAAACGCTGGCCTCAGGCACGCCGGCGCTGTCCGATGCGATCGTCAATTTCGATTGCGAGATCGAGGATGTGCACATAGTCGGCACGCATAATGTCATGATCGGCCGGGTTATCGACGTCAGGCACGGCAGCGGCGGCTCGGCGCTGCTTTATGTCGACCGCAATTACACGCAGCCGACGCGGCTTGGCAGTTTTGGCGGCTGAGCGGGAGCAGTCAGTTCTCGCCGGCGATCAGGCTCTCCAGCAGATCGAGCAATTGCTCGAGCCTCTCATGTCCGAAGCGCTGTTCGATGTCGCGGTAGATGACGAGGCGTTCCGGCGACAAGGCATCGATAAGGGCGGAGCCCGCCGGGGCGATCGTCAGCACGACACGGCGGCCATCGCCTTCCGCCCTGTTGCGGGTGATGAATTTTCGGCCCTCGAGCGTCTTGATGATGCGTGTCAGGCTGGGCGGCAGCACCGAAGCGCGATCGGCAAGTTCCGTCGCCTCGACAGGGCCGGCCTCGCTCAGAACGCGCAGCACACGCCATTGCTGTTCGGTCACGTCATGCGCCGCCAGCATAGGGCGAAACCGCGCCATCACCACTTCGCGGGCATGGAGCAGCGCCATCGGCAGAGAACGACGGGTGTTTTCAGGCAGCAAGAAGCAGCGTCCCCAATGATGCGGGCGGTCGGCGGGACCGCACGCCAAAACCTGACCTTTCCATCCCGTATCGTCGCCTCAACTTGGATGCAAGGCTTGACTTCAGTGATGCTGCATGTAATTAACGCGTTAACTACAGCAGCGCAACAATCCGGGAGGCGAGACGCGGTGCCTCACTTTTCCATCGAGTATTCGGCCAACCTCGATGCCAAGGTCGACATGAGCGAATTGTGCGCGCTGGTGTTGCGCACCGTGCTCGGCACCGGGCTGTTTGAAACCGGCGCGGTGCGGGTGCGGGCCTTCCGTGCGGAAGCCTATGCCATCGCCGACAGCCTGCCGGAAAACGCTTTCCTCGACATGTCGTTTCGCATTGGAACCGGGCGCAGCGCCGAGGACAAGAAACGAACCGGGGAGGCGGTCTTCGCCGCGGTGAGCGAATACCTTGGCCCCCTGTTCGATACCCCGCATTTCGCTCTTTCCCTGGAGATCAGGGAGATCGACCCGGTACTGAGCTGGAAGAAAAACGCAATCCATCCGCGACTGCGCGGCAAGTGACGGAAGCTGATATGTCCGACCTCGAAGGCAATCTGAAAAAGGCCGAGGCCTATCTGGCCCGTTTCAAGCGCGACGGCGTGCTGAACCAGATCGGCGGCGAAGCGGTGCCGGCGGTGGATGGCTCGACCTTCGAGAGCATGTCGCCGGTCGATCTCAAGCCGCTGGCCAAGGTCGCGCGTGGCAGTGCCGCCGATATCGACCGCGCCGCCAAGGCGGCAAAGGCGGCGTTCCCGGCCTGGGCCGCCATGCCGGGCGACGGGCGCAAGAAGCTGCTGCACAAGATAGCCGATGCGATCGAAGCGCGCGCCGAGGAGATCGCCTTCGTCGAGTGCATGGACACCGGCCAGGCGCTGAAATTCATGGCCAAGGCCGCGCTGCGCGGCGCCGAGAATTTCCGCTTCTTCGCCGACCGCGCGCCGGAAGCGCGCGACGGCGAGACGCTGCGCACGACAGGCCAGGTCAACATCACCACGCGCGTGCCGATCGGCCCGGTCGGCATCATCACGCCGTGGAACACGCCGTTCATGCTGTCGACATGGAAGATCGCGCCGGCGCTGGCGGCAGGCTGCACCGTCGTCCACAAGCCGGCCGAATTTTCGCCGCTGACCGCTCGCCTGCTGGTCGAGATCGCCGAGGAGGCCGGCCTGCCGAAAGGCGTGTGGAACCTGGTCAACGGCCTCGGCGAGCACGCCGGCAAGGCGCTGACCGAGCACCCTGACATCAAGGCGATCGGTTTTGTCGGTGAGAGCCGCACCGGCTCGATGATCATGAAACAGGGCGCCGATACGCTGAAGCGCGTGCATTTCGAACTGGGCGGGAAGAACCCGGTGATCGTCTTCGCCGACGCCGATCTCGAACGTGCGGCGGATGCGGCCGTGTTCATGATCTACTCGCTCAACGGCGAACGCTGCACCTCATCGTCGCGGCTGCTGGTCGAAGCCTCGGTCTACGACACATTCACGGATCTGGCCGCGGAGAAGGCAAAGCGCATCAAGGTTGGCCATCCGCTCGATCCCAAAACGGTGGTCGGTCCGCTGATCCATCCGGTGCACGAGGAAAAGGTGCTGTCCTATATCGAGATCGGCAAATCGGAAGGCGCGGTGGTAGCCGCCGGCGGCGGCAAGTTCGCCGGTCCGGGCGGTGGCTGCTATGTCAGCCCGACGCTGTTTACCGGCGCCACCAACAGGATGCGCATTGCCCAGGAAGAGATTTTCGGGCCGGTGCTGACTGCCATTTCCTTCAAGGACGAGGCCGAAGCGCTGGCGCTGGCCAACGACACCCAATACGGCCTGACCGGCTATCTCTGGACGTCGGATGTTACCCGCGCCTTCCGCTTCACCGATGCGCTGGACGCCGGCATGATCTGGGTCAATTCGGAGAATGTGCGGCATTTGCCGACGCCGTTTGGCGGCGTCAAGAATTCCGGCATCGGCCGCGACGGCGGCGACCATTCCTTCGATTTCTACATGGAGACGAAGAACATCGCCTTCGCCACTTCAGCGCACGCGATCCAGAAACTCGGCGGCTGACCGGAGGACATCGGATGCCACTGCCCAAACCAAACCTCTATCCCGCCTTCAACATCGTGCGCCTCAGCCATGTCGAACTGGCGGTCACCGACCTTGCGAAATCCCGCGCCTTCTATGTCGACACGCTCGGCCTGCAGGTTACCGACGAGACATCGGAAGCCATCTATCTAAGGGCGTTGGAAGAGCGCGGACACCACTGCATCGTGCTGAAGAAGGCCGGCAGCGCCGAAGCCCGCGATCTCGGCTTCAAGGTTTTTTCGGATGAGGATCTCGACAAGGCCGAGCATTTCTTCAAGGCAAAAGGCCTGCCGGTCGAGTGGGTCGAGCGACCGTACCAGTCGCGCACCTTCCGCACCCGCGACCCGCACGGCATTCCGCTCGAGTTCTTTGCCCAAATGGAAAGGCTGCCGCCGATTCATCAGAAATATGCGCTTTACAAGGGCGTGAAGCCGCTGCGCATCGACCACTTCAACTGCTTCTCGCCCAATGTCGACGAGTCCGTCGCCTTCTACAACGAGCTTGGCTTCCGCGTCACCGAATACACCGAGGATGCCAGTAGCGGAAAGCTGTGGGCGGCCTGGACGCACCGCAAGGGCGGCGTCCACGACATCGCCTTCACCAACGGTGTGGGTCCGCGCCTGCATCACGTCGCCTTCTGGGTGCCGACACCGCTCAACATCATCGACCTGCTCGATCTGATGGCGACGACGGGTTACCTCGCAAATATCGAGCGCGGCCCCGGCCGGCATGGCATTTCCAACGCCTTCTTCCTCTATGTCAGAGACCCGGACAATCACCGCATCGAGATCTACTGCTCGGACTACCAGACGGTCGATCCGGATCTGGAGCCGATCAAGTGGGACCTCAAGGACCCGCAGCGCCAGACGCTGTGGGGCGCGCCGGCGCCGAAAAGCTGGTTCGAGGAGGGCAGCACCTTTGCCGGCGCGGCCGCACGCCAACCGGATTTGACGGCGTCGCCGATCATCGCACCGTGACCACAGACGCGAACCTGACGGAGACCGGGATGACTGCACCTGGGCGGCTCGCCACCTTCACCGTTGGCGGCAAGACGCGCTATGGCGTGGTCACAGATAAGGGCGTCGTCGACCTGTCGGCGCGGCACAGCCAGTGGCCGACGCTGCGCGAAGTGATCGAGGCCGGCGTGCTACGGCGGCTGGCGGAAGAGGCCGAAGCCTACGCCGTCGATTTTCCAGTCGGCGCCATCGCTTATGAAATCCCTCTGCCGTCGCCGGAAAAGATCATCTGCGTCGGCGTCAACTACCCGGACCGCAACGAAGAGTACAAGGACGGCCAGGCCGCGCCTTCCAACCCGTCGCTGTTCATCCGCTTCCCCCGCTCCTTCGTCGGCCACGACGCGCCGCTGGTGCGGCCGCCGGAATCGCCGCAGCTGGACTATGAGGGCGAGATCGTCATCGTCATCGGCAAGGGTGGACGACGCATCGCCGAGAGGGATGCGCTTGACCATATCGCGGCACTATCCCTGTGCAACGAAGGCACCATTCGCGATTGGGTACGGCACGCCAAGTTCAACGTCACGCAGGGCAAGAATTTCGACCGCACCGGCTCGCTCGGTCCGTGGCTGGTGCCGTTCACCGACGAGGCGCAGATTGCCGACATCGCGCTGACCACCCGCGTCAATGGCGAATTGCGCCAGCAGGACCGCACCAGCCGGATGATCTTCTCGTTCCGCAAGATCATCGCCTATGTCTCCACCTTCACCACGCTGGTGCCAGGCGATATCATCGTCACCGGTACGCCGACCGGCGCCGGCGCCCGCTTCGACCCGCCGATCTGGCTGAAGCCGGGCGACGTGATCGAAGTCGAAGCCGACGGCATCGGCGTGCTCCGCAACGGGGTCGTCGACGAGGCAGCATCGTGACCCCCGAGCAAGTTGAAGATGCCGCGGCAAGGCTGTTCGAAGCCGAGCGTTCGCGCCGCCAGATCCGTCTGCTCAGCCTCGATTTTCCCGACGCGACGATGGAGGATGCCTATCGCGTCCAGGCAGCGCTGGTGAAACGCAAGACCGATGCCGGGCTGACCCCGAAGGGCTGGAAGATCGGCCTGACATCGAAGGCGATGCAATATGCGCTCGCCATCGACACGCCGGATTCGGGCGTGCTGTTCGACGACATGTTCTTCAACGACGGCGCGACGATACCCGTCGGCCGCTTCATCCAGCCGCGCGTCGAGGCCGAGATAGCCTTCGTCATGAAGGCGCCGCTGAGGGGCCCAGGCGTGACCATCTTCGACGTGCTCAACGCCACCGATTATATCACGCCGGCGCTCGAAATCCTCGACACGCGCATCGAACGCGTCAATGCCGAGACAAAGAAGGCGCGCACTTTCTTCGATACGATTTCCGACAACGCCGCCAATGCCGGCATTGTCATCGGCGGTCGGCCGCAACGACCCGATGAAGCCGATATGCGCTGGATCGGCGCCATCGTCTCGCGCAATGCGGAGGTCGAGGAGACCGGGCTTGGCGCCGGCGTGCTCAACCATCCGGCGATGGGCATTGCCTGGCTGGCGGACAGGCTCGCCCGCTACGGCATGTCCATCGCGGCCGGCGAGGTGGTGCTGTCCGGATCGTTTGTGCGCCCGGTCGAGGCGCGGCCCGGCGATACCATCGTCGCCGACTTCGGCAGCTCGGGAACGGTCAGCATCCATTTCGCCAAGAGCTGACGGCTCTCATCGGCTCGTCAGTTGGGCTGTTCGCCGCGCAGGTAGTCAATCACCACATCGGCTGCGATGGTCGACATCCGCAAGCCGACATCCCTGGTGATGTCGCCTTCGACGCGGCTTTGCACCCAGCCAAGAAAGGCGAAGGCACGCAACGCGGCGAATAGAGGCAATGCGGCGATGTCCTGCGGGATCAGCGCACGCTCTTGCTGGTAGCCGTCAAGCAAAGCGGTTTCGATCAGCGGGTAGATCGCCTCCTCGCGGTTCTGATAGAGGGCGACGGCAAGGTCGTACATGTGCCAGCCATGGCCGCAATCGTCGAAATCGATGATGCGCACCGCGCTGTCATGGATGAGCACATTTTCGCGCACCAGATCGGCGTGGATGATGCCGAAATTGCGCGCGCTGCGCTCATGTTCCGACAGCGCCTTCACTGCCTTGTCGCGCGCCTGCAAGACCAGCGCGCGGCGAGGACCATCGAGAAGGGGCGAGGTCTCGAACCGGCCCCAGACCGGGTTCGCACCGAAGAAGCCGTCGAAGTCCCAGGCATGGCGGACGAAGCCCGCGGGCGGCGTCCACGAGGCAGTGACATTGTGCATATGGGCGATGGTCCGCCCGATCGCCGTGAAGATCTGGATCGACTGGTCGGCCGTGTAGGCCAGTGGCACGCCGCGTGCGCCCACGGCGCGGCCCTCCAGCCAGCTCAGGCAATCGGCCTGCCGGGGCTGCGCCGAGGTGGCCGTTCTGACAAGCACGAACGGATCGCCGGCCTGTGTTGCGACGCAAGACGGCGTGGCGACGCCGGCGGATTGCAGGAAGCCCATCCATTGCAGTTCCGAACGCAGCGCGGCGTCCGTGTGGTAGCCGAGCCGGTGGATGCGCATGGCTGCCGGCTGGCCATCCGGCAGCCGCACGCGGAAGACGGCGTTCTCGCGGTGCTTCAGAAGTTCCGGCTCAGAGTTGCGGACGCCCCAATGTTCGAGCGCACGCCTGGCGAGCTCCGTGACATCGGCTGCCGTTTCGGGCTGGGATTGGGTGGAAACAGAATTCACGCCGGCACTCCGCCGACTTGGCCCAGCACCTCGTCCAGCAGGCCGATCAGGAACTCGGCATTGTCGCGCGAGAACGGCATGGGCGGGCGGATCTTGAGCACATTGCCGTGGATGCCGGTCTTGCCCATCAGCACGCCGCGATGGCGCATGCGATTGGCGACCTGCTCGGCAATGTCGGGCGCCGGTTCGCGCGTGTCGCGGTCGTGGACCAGCTCGGCGCCGAAGAACAGTCCGGCCCCCCTGACCTCGCCGATGCACTCATGCCGATCGGCCAGCGGGCGCAGCAGGCCAAGCGCATAGGCGCCGACGTCTTGCGCGTTGGCGACAAGGTTTTCCTGTTCGATGACGTCGAGGACGGCATTGGCGACTGCGCAGGAGACCGGGTTGCCGCCAAAGGTGTTGAAGTAGCGGAAAGCGTCGCGGAAGGTCGCCAGTATCTCCTTGGTGGTGACCACGGCCGCGATCGGATGGCCATTGCCCATCGGCTTGCCCATGGTGACGATGTCGGGGACGAAGCCGGCGCGCTGATGGCCCCAGAAATGGCTGCCGGTGCGGCCGAAGCCGGGCTGCACTTCGTCGGCGATGACCAGACCACCGGCTTCGCGCACGGCCCCCAAGGCGTCGTCGAAAAATCCGGTGGGCAGAGCCGGGAAACCTTCATTGGCGAGCAGCGGACACAAGATGATGCCAGACAGGCCAATGCCATCCTGTGCCAGCGAGGCGATCGCTTGACGCACGGCGTCGCCAAAGGCCTTGCCATTGGCCATCGCATCGGGATGGCGATAGCTGTCGGGGGCCGGCACCAGCCTGACATGGGGGGCGCGGCCGCGGATCGGAGGCATGCGCGTGCTCAGCTGCGAAACCGCCGTCGTGTTGCCATGATAGGTGGCGTCGGTGGCGATGATGCCCATATTGCCGGAGGCGGCCTGCGCCATGCGCAGCGCGATGTCGTTGGCCTCGCTGCCGGTGCAGGTCAGGATTGCGGTGGCGAGGCTTGCATTGAAGGTCGCCGTCAGCCGCTCGACATAGTCGAGAATTGCGGTGTGCAGATAGCGTGTGTGGGTGTTGAGCAGGCTTGCCTGACGGCACAAGGCCTCGACCACATGCGGGTGGCAATGGCCGACATGGGCGACGTTGTTGTAGGCATCGAGATACTTGCGGCCGTCGGCATCGTAGAGCCAGACGCCTTCGCCGCGCACCAGGTGCACGGGCTCGTCGTAGAACAATTGCGATTTCGCGCCGAGCAGGCGGGCACGCCGCTTGACGAGCGCTTCCTCGCTCGGGTTCTTCTCAGATTGGGTCATTGCGTACCAAACTCCATTGCGTCAGCGGGTCTATCAGGCCCTCGACAGACCTGCATCGATGGCCTCGCCGATCTTTGCCACGTCGGCGGCGCCGATGATCAGCGGCGGCGACAGGATGATGTTGTTGCCGGACACGCGCAGCATGACGCCGGCGTCATAAGTGGCTTCCGAAACCACGGCCATGGTCTTCTTGTCCACCGGCTTTTTCGTCGTGCGATCGGAGACCAGCTCTAGCGCAGCCATCAGGCCCTTGTACCTGATGTCGCCGACGATCGCGTGCTTGGCTTTTAGCCCCTCCAGCGTCGCCGCGAGCTCGATGCCGCGCGCGGCTGCGTTCTCGTCCAGGCGAAGCCGCTTGGTCTCGGCAAGTGCAGCCAGCCCTGCCGCGCAGCCGACAGGATGGCCGGAATAGGTATAGCCATGACCGATCGCCCCGAAGCTGGTCTTGTCGGCCTCGAAGACGTCGGCGACCTTGGCGCCGATCAAGGTGGCGCCGAGCGGGAAATAGCCCGAGGTGATCGCCTTGGCGATGGTCATGAAATCCGGCTTCACGCCGGATAGCCGCGAACCCGACCAGGCGCCGGTGCGACCGAACCCCGTGACCACCTCGTCGGCGATCAGCAGGATTTCGTGGCGGTCGCATATCTCGCGGACCAGCGGCATGAAGCTGTCATGCGGAACGATGACGCCGCCGGCGCCGAGAACCGGCTCCATGATGAAGGCGGCAATGGTGTCGCCGCCCTGGAAGGCGATCTCATCCTCCAGCGCTTTGGCGCACAGTTTGGCCAGCCGCGCCGGATCGGTCTCATCGAACGGATTGCGGAAGGTCCAGGGTGCGGGAATGTGGAAGACGCCGGGCATAAGCGGCTCATAGTTGCGGCGGAAATTGGCGTTGCCGTTGACTGACGCGCCACCGAAATGGGTGCCGTGATAGCCCTTCTTCAGCGCGAGGAATTTTGTCCGGTCGCCCTGGCCGCGGATCTTCCAGTATTGGCGGGCGAGCCGCAGTGCGGTTTCGACCGAATCCGAGCCGCCCGAGGTGAAGAAGGTCCGCACCATGCCTTCCGGTTCGAACCATTCGCTGAGTTCGTAAGCGAGCTCGATCGACGGGCCGGTCGACGTGCCGCGAAACCCGGAATAGTAGGGCAGGGCGCTGAGCTGGTCGGCGATGGCCTTCTTGATCGGGTCGCAGGAGTAGCCGAGATTGACGTTCCACAGTCCGCCAACCGCATCGAGCACGGTGTTGCCGTCGATGTCGGTGACCATCACGCCTTCGCCTTTCATGATCACCTTTGGCGGGTTGGCCCGCATCTCGGCCGGGTGTGCCATCGGATGCCAGATCGGCTTGGCGTTTTTCTCGGTGAGGAAATTGATGTCGCGCATCGCAAGGCTCCGCAAATGTCTCAGGAGATGAGGTCGAAATGGCCGAGGGCCTCGGCATAGGAAAGTGCCGGCCGCGCGACGTCGAAATGAACGGTGCGCATGCCGACGGCACGGCCGCCATCGACATTGCGCTGCTGGTCGTCAACGAACACACAGGCGCGGGCAGGCAGGCCAAGCGCCTCGGTCACCAAGGCATAGGCGCGCGGATCGGGCTTGAGGATGCGGGTATAGGTGGCGTCGACGATGGTGTCGAACAGCTCGAGCAGCGGCAGCCGCTGACGGAAGCCGGCGCCATAGAACAGATCTAGCTCGTTGGACAGGATCGCCAGGCGAAATCCCGCCGCATGCACGGTCCGGATGGCGCGGACGGCTTCGGGCCGCACGATCTTTTCCGGCTCGGCTCCGCGTGCGCGCTGGACGAATGTCTCCATTGCCTCCCAGTCCTCGCCGACGAGCCGGCCGACTTCGCTGGTGCGGGTGCGCCAATAATCGCGCTCGCTGATGTCGTTGGCCTGCATGGAGCGCCACAGCGGATCTGAATCCGGGTCGAACGGCCCGTGCCATTGCAGCGTTCCCGGCGCGAGGCCGAGCGCCTGTTCGGTCAAGGCATGGGTCTCGAAAAGGGTCCGGGTGACGACGCCGCCGAAATCGAGGACGAGCGCCTGGGCAGGAACAGCGCTCACGCAGCCACTCCCTTGGCCGGCATGCCGCGCGGGATGATGCCTTCCTCGACCCAGCGGTCGAAGATTTCGAGCGCCTTGCCGACGAACTCGTCGCTGTTGATGTGGGCGTCGATCTCGTGGAACTCGACGCCGGCGGGAATGGCCTTGCGCATCTCATCGGTGAACGCCGCGAGGGCTTCGGGTTCGTACAGCGGCTCGCCCTGCGCATCCCATTCCTGGATGCCGCCGGAGGGCAGGATGAAAGCGGAGCGCCCCTTCGACGCACCGAGCTTGGCGGCGATGGTCCTGGCGACTTCACGGCGGTCGGCGGCATCGACGGTGATCGAGCCGATCAACCTGTTATGAGCATGGAATGGCCGCTGCGCGAACTTTGTCGGCAGCGCCTGCCAGGTCGGCAAATCGACCATGTCTACGGCGCCAGGGGCTGCGATCTGCGGAATGCCGCGGGCGCCGGCATTCTCGAGCCGGTCGGCGCCGGAGCTGACGACCGAACCGGCAAGATGATTGGTGATCTCCTGCAGGCTGAAGTCGAACACCGCGCAGAAATGGTCCTGGCTGGCGATCGATTCGAAGGCCCGGCCCCCCATCCCGGTGGTGTGAAAGACTGCGACGTCATAGCCGCGCTGCTCCAACGCCGGCTTCAGCGTCTTCATATAGCGCAGGCAACTGCTGCCCAGCGAAGTCATGCCGATGGTCGGTCCGACCGCCGGGGCCGAAGCACGGGATGCAAGCACGATCCTCGCCGCACCGACCACCGCGCCGCAGGCCTGGGAAAGGACCAGCTTGCAGATGGTGTTGAGGCCGTAGAGCCCGCCTGCCCACAGGATCATCATCAGGTCGGGCGCGACGCGCTCGGGCGGAATGAGATGCGAGTAGGCGATGGTCGAGACGACGAATTTCGGCACGCCGAGCGGCAGGCACAGCGCGACATCGAGCGCCAAATCGGTTCCCATCGAACCACCGATGGCGATGAAGGCGTCGATCTCGCCGCGCTGGTGAAGCTGGCGCACCAGCTGAACGGCGCCGACGGCCATCAATGTCATGGCGGTGTTTTCGTCGCCGCTCGAGACGATTTCGGCCATCGTCACGCCAGCGGCCCGCGCAACGGCATGCTTGTCGTGATCGGGACTATAGGCGGGGGCGCCCAGCACGCTGACATCCATCATCACGGCGCGGCCACCGGATGCCTCGATACACGCTTTCATGAACAGCAGTTCGTCGGTCTTGGTGTCGCCCGTGCCGATGACCAGGATGCGGGGCGTCGCCATATCTGCAGACATCAGGCCTGCCTCCTCAGGGTTTGCAGGTTTTCGCCATTGAGGCGCATCGAAATCTCCCGTGCCGCGGTCACAACCGCAAGCCCTCGTTCCACGATCGTAGCCGGTGTCGTCCTGGCCTTCGGGGCTGCCACCGCAATTGTCCCCAGCGCAAGACCATCGGCGGCGCGGATTGCAGCCGCGACGCCGATCACGCCGTCCTCATGGCCCTGGTCGCAGATCGAATAGCCGCGGTCGCGCGCCTCGCCGATCGACTTTGAAATGGCGGCCGGCTCGACGAGGGTATGATCGGTGAAGGCCTCAAGCGAACCTGTCAGGCATGCTTTCACGGTCGCGTTGTCGGCGAAGGCGAGATAGGCGATGCCGGAGGCGGTGGAATGCAGCGGCAGAAGCTGGCCGACATCGATGTTCACCCGGTTTGCCCAGCTTGAATGCTCGACATAAACGGTGATCAGCCTGTCGACGCCGAATTCCGACAGATGCACCGTCTCGGTTGTCGAACCCGCCAAATCCTGCGCCACGGGAATTGCCGTTTGCAGGAACGGGAAGCAGGCTTCGCGGATACGCGCCAGCCGCGACAGGCCGGCGCCGAGGCGATAGTGCCGCGTGCCGGCATCCTGCTCGACGAAACCATGGCCGCCAAGCGCCACCAGTAGCCGCCGCGTCGTCGCCTTGTCGAACGCACACCGCCGCGCGAGATCGGAAAGTCCGAACTCGGGTTCGTCCACCGTGAACAGCTCCAGAAGTGAAATCGCCTTGCCGACCGTACCCATCCAGCCTCCCGCTCGGATAGAAACTTAATGTGTGAATTAACTTGACAGGCATCCGCATTCTTTGCAAGTCTATATTCAAAATAAGGGTTCAAATAATGAACCGATGGAATTCAGGGAACAGGCCGAGCGGCCGCGAACCCACGGGTTCGTAAAACTGGAGGGACAAATGTCAGCAGTTTCGGAACAGGCGCCCGCCAACAGGCTGCGCAAGAACAGTCTTGGCGTCGGCGCTATCACCTTCATGGTGATTTCGGCGGCGGCGCCGCTCACCGCGGTCGCCGGCGGCACGCCGCTCGGCATGCTTATGGGCAATGGGGCGGGCTTTGCCGGCACCTATCTTATCGTGACCGTGTTGCTGCTGCTGTTTGCGGTCGGCTACGTCGCCATGTCGCGCCATGTCGGCAATGCCGGCGCCTTCTATGCCTATGCCGCGCGCGGGCTGGGCGGTTTTGCCGGCGGCGCAACCGCAATCATCGCGATCCTGTCCTACAACGCCATGCAGATCGGGGTCATGGGCCTGCTGGGGGCCGCAACCGCCGGCCTGTTCGCCGGCTGGGGCATCGACCTGCCCTGGTGGGTGTGGAGCTTCATCGCCGTCGCCATCGTCGCGGTGTTGGGCTACCGCCAGGTCGACCTCTCGGCCAAGATCCTGACGGTGCTGGTGCTGTGCGAATACATCGTTGTGCTGGTGCTAGACCTCGCCATCCTCAAGACCGGTGGCGACAGTGGTCTCTCTGCGGCGCCGTTCAGCTGGAGCCAGATCGTCAGCGGCTCGCCCGCCATCGCCATCCTGTTCTGTTTCGCCGCCTTCATCGGTTTCGAGGCGACGACGATCTACGCCGAGGAAGCCCGCGACCCCAAGGTGACCATTCCGCGCGCCACCTATTTCTCAGTGTTGCTGATCGGCGTCTTCTACATGGTCACGGCCTGGCTGATGGCGGTCGGCGCCGGCGTCGACAAATTGTTGCCCGCACTGCAAGCGCTTCAGGATCCGACGACTTTCCTGTTCGGCCTGTCCGACCGCTACGCCGGAACCATGCTGTCGCACGCCATGGGCATCCTGTTCGTGTCGAGCCTGTTTGCCGGCGTGCTGGCGTTCCACAACGCGGTTGCCCGCTACATCTACGTCTCGGGCCGCGAGAAGCTGTTGCCTGAAGCGATCGGCGTGACGCATTCAGTGCACCAGAGCCCGCATGTTGCTTCCGTCATCCAGAGCGTGTTGGCAGCGATCGTCATCGGACTGTTCGCGATACTCGGCCTCGATCCGGTTCTGGCGCTGTTTTCCTGGCTGACCAATGTCGCGACGCTGGGAGTCATCGTCATGATGGCAGTGGCCTCGCTCGCCGTGGTGATGTACTTCCGCGCCAACCCGTCGACGCAGGAGAATACGCTGAAGACCACCATCGTGCCTGGGCTGGCCTTCATCGCTTTCGTCGTCATCATCTACCTGATCGTCATTAATTTCGGTGGCCTGTCCGGGGCCGGTGGCTTCCTTGGCGTGTTGCTGCCGGGGCTGGTGCTGATTGCCGCGGTGGTCGGCCTGCTGCTTGCCGGTGCGTTGAAGAGCCGGGATCCGGTTGCCTTCGAAAATCTCGGCGTGCCGCTGAAGGACTAGGACAAAGGACAAGGGGGTAGCGCGTTCGGCGCCGCCCCTTTCCATCGCAAGGGAGTAACGGCGTTGAGCTTTGCCGAGAGCATCACCGTTGAGGCGCTGGAAGCCGATCCGTATCCGATCTATGCGGAACTGCGGCGCAGTGCGCCTGTCGCTTTCGTGCCGGCGGTCAATCTCTGGTTCGTCACCCGCTGGAAGGACGTCGAGACCGTCGCAAAGTCACCCGACATCTTCTCCGCCGTCGTCGGTACGTCTCCGGTCGAACGCTCGTTCGGCAAGCCGACCATCCTGACCACCGACGGCGAAACGCATAGACAGCTGCGCCAAGGCGTCGATCCGAAATACCGGCCGCGCACCGTCGCCGCCTATGCCGGCGATCTCGTACGGTCGATTGCCGAACCTTTTCTCGACCGGATCGCCGAACAAGGCTCCGCCGAGCTGATGGCGGATTATTTCGAGCCGGTGTCGACGCTCAGCCTGGCGCGCTCGCTTGGCCTTGCCGACATCGACATGCCGACGCTGCGCCGCTGGTTCTATGGCCTTGCGCAGGGCGCCATCAATTTCGAGAACGACCCGAAGCGGCAAGAGATCGCCGACGCGATCAGCGCCGAGGTCGGCGCAGCCATCCGGCCGACTCTGGATAGACTGGCGCGCGCCCCCGACGGCTCGGCGCTGTCGCATATGCTGCATGACGGCATGCCGGAAGGCACGACGCGGCCGATCGATTTCTTGATGCCGAGCATCAAGGTCATTCTGCTTGGCGGCATGCAGGAGCCCGGACATGGTGCCGGTTCGATCCTCGCCGGCCTGCTTGCGCATCCCGAACAATTGCGGCAGGTGCTCGCCGATCCCGAGACCTTTGTGCCCAGGGCTGTCGATGAAGGCTTGCGCTGGGTGGCGCCGATCGGAACCCAGACGCGGCAGACGACGCAGGCGGTCGAGCTTGGCGGCGTAACCATCCCTGCCGGCGCCGCGGTCGCTGCACTTGTCTCCTCGGCAAGCCGCGACGAGAGCCGCTTTGCCGATCCAGACCGCTTCGACATCAACCGCAGGGAAGGCAATCATGCCGCCTTCGGCTTTGGTCATCATTTCTGTTCGGGCCGGTTTTTCGCGCGCGAGCAGATGTGCATTGCGTTAAGGCTGCTGCTCCTGCGCTTCCCCGATCTCAGCTTGGTGCCAGGCAAGGTGCCGGTGTTTCGCGGCTGGGAATTCCGCGCGCCAACCACGTTGTATGTTTCCCTGGGAGTTCGCCACCAATGATCAGCCAGAATGCCATCGACGCGCTGCGCAAGACGGAGATCGGCGAGCGGGGCTTGTTTATCGACGGCGTACAGGCCGCAGCGACGAGCGGCGCGACGCTGGCGGTGATTTCGCCGATCGACGGCCGCCCTTTTGCCAGCATCGCTGACGGCAATGCCGCCGACATCGATCGCGCGGTCCGATCGGCGCGAAAAGCATTCGAGAAGGGTTCATGGTCGCGCGCCGCCCCTGCCTTTCGCAAGAAGGTGCTGACGAAATTTGCCGAGCTGATCGAAAAACATGTCGATGGGCTGGCCGTGCTTGGCGTGCGCGACAACGGCACCGAGATCGGCATGGCCTACAAGGCCGAGCCGCTGTCGGCGGCCGGCACCATCCGCTACTACGCCGAGGCGATCGACAAGGTCTATGGCGAGATCGCGCCGACGGCCGACAATGTGCTCGGGCTGATCCACAGGGAGCCACTCGGTGTCGTCGGCGTCATCGTGCCGTGGAACTTCCCGCTGATGATCGGTGCCTGGAAGATTGCGCCCGCACTGGCCACCGGCAACAGCGTCGTCGTCAAGCCGCCGGAGATCGCCTCGCTGACCTTGCTGCGGCTGGCCGAACTCGCAAGCGAGGCTGGACTTCCCGAAGGCGTGTTCAACGTCGTTACCGGTCATGGTGCTGTCGCCGGCGAAGCGCTTGGCCTCCATATGGATGTCGACGCCATCGCCTTTACCGGATCGGGGCCGGTCGGCCGGCGGCTGCTCGAATACTCCGCCCGTTCCAATTTGAAGCGGGTCTTCCTCGAGCTTGGCGGCAAGTCGCCCAACATCGTCTTTGCCGACGCTCCGGACCTGAAGCAGGCGGCGGTCGTCTCGGCCAACGGCATCTTTCGCAATTCAGGCCAGGTCTGCGTGGCGGGCTCGCGTCTGCTCGTCCAGTCGTCGGTCTATGATCTTTTCATGGACGAACTTGTCTCGGCAACCACGCGGCTCAAGGTCGGCGACCCGCTCGATCTCGCCAGCGATATCGGTGCGGTATCGAGCGCCGAACAGCTGGACAAGAATCTCGGCTTCGTCGCCATGGCGCAAGCCGAAGGCGCCCGTCTCGTCGCCGGTGGCGAACGGATACTGACCGAGACTGGCGGCAGCTACATGGCGCCGACGATCTTCGAGAACGTGACGCAAGAGATGCAGTTGGCGCGCGAGGAGGTGTTCGGACCGGTGCTCGGCGTGATGCGCTTCGAGACCGAGGAGGAGGCGGTGCATCTCGCCAACTCCACTGTCTACGGACTTGCCTCGGCGGTGTGGACCGCCAATCTTTCCACGGCCCATCGCATGGTGCGCGCCATCAACGCCGGTGTCGTCCACGTCAACACCTATGGCGGAGCCGATATCACCGTGCCGCTTGGCGGCGTCAAACAGTCCGGTTTCGGCCGTGACAAGTCGCTGCATGCGCTGGAGAAATTTGTCGACCTCAAGACCGCCTGGATTGCGCTCTGAGCCTTGCGGAAAGGCCAGCGTATCTGCTCTTTTCGTCAAGCTTGGCCTCAGAAACGCCACGCTGGTGCTGGTTGGCGGCGATCGCGTCACCGCTATCGGCAATTCCGACTAGCGTGGTGTCGTGGGTCCTGGTTTTGCGCGGAAAGCCGTGTTGCGGCCGGCCGGTATCACGGCGTCCTACTCCGTTGTGCTCGCTTTTTTTCTGCGCCGATTGGTGTGCGACTGGGCGACGGCCATTCGTAATTCGGGTGTGATCTCCAAAGGCGCATTCTCTGTCCCATGCGGGTCTTGCAGCCCCTGGACGTGGACGGTCGGGAATGGGAGCTCGATGCCCTGCTCCTTGAAGGCCTGGCGGAGGCGCAAAAAGAACCTGCCTTTCATGCTGAAGGCGCCTCCAGGTCTGGTCGTGACCTTGACCCTCAAGACGATGCCGTACTCGCCGAACTCCTGCACCCCCTGCATCTTGATCGGTTCGATCACCCAGGGTTTGAACTCCGGATCTTCCGCCAGTTCCAGGCCAATTCGCTTGATCAGTTTGCGAGCAAAGTCGATATCGGTGTCATAGCCAACGGTGATGTTGAATTTGTCGGTGACCCAGTCACGGCTCTGGTTCTGCACGGCGCCGAGTTCGCCGAAAGGTATCGTGAACAGCGGACCACGATGGTGGCGCAGCTTCACCGAGCGCAGCGAAAAGCTCTCCACCGTACCCCTGTAGCTGCCCGATGAAATGTATTCGCCGACACGGAAAGCATCGTCGAGCAGATAAAACACGCCAGAGATCACGTCCTTGACGATGGTTTGCGCGCCAAAACCCACCGCGACGCCGACGACGCCGGCGCCGGCGATCAGCGGGCCGATCTGGATGCCGATCGAAGCGAGCATCATCAGCACCGCCATCACGATGATCACTGCTAGCAGAATGTTCTGGATGATCGGCAACAGCGTGTGCAGCCGCGCCTGATGCGGATCGAGGGTGAGGATGTCTTCTTCGCTCACCACCGCTTGCGGTATCGCGACGCCCAGCTTTCGTTCGATCAAGGCTTTGATGATCGACCAGCCGAAATCGGCAGCAAGGGCAATGACCACGACGTTGATCAAGCCGCGCAATATGAGCATGGTGGTCGTATCGCTGCCGCGCATGGATTGCATGTCCAGGCCCAGTACGCGTGCGAGAAGGTAAGCCGCCGCGAGGATGAAAATCATCCGGATACCGCGATCGATGACAGCGATCGTCACCGCCGGGATCGTGGGCCGGCCCGCATCTTCCGAACCGGGCCGCAGGACGAAATTAACCCCGCGCTCTGTCAGCACAATTGCCAAAGGCAGGAAGAATGCGGTGAAGGTAAACCAGAAGAATGTGTAGAGGCCGGCAATGCGTTCGAGGAACAGAACGACGAAATAAGCCGTCAACAACCATGTCACTGCCGTGTGACCGCTGTGGCGCGCGCCGTCTCGCTGCGTTCTTGGCCGACGCCAAATGGCCAGCAGGAAGAGCAACAGCAGGATGAAATCGGCGCCGACGGACAGGACCATCATTCCGTCCTGGTCTATGCCGAGACCCGGCAAGAGGACAAACGCGGCGGCGAAGAAGGCGAAAACGCCGACGATCCGGGGCAGCCAATAAGCCCAATGGTCAGCAGCTCCGTTGGTGATCGGCAGGGCACGAACCTCGATGGCGTGCTCGACCTCCATGAAAGAAGGGACGAGTGTGGCCATCACGTATAGGCGCACAGCCCACGTAAAGACCGCAGCCATCAGAAATGTCAGCACAATCTCGCGGATGAGCGCTGGCCAGTCGAACAGCATGAACGCACCGGCGCTGCCCAGCGCGAACGAGCCGATCATCATGCTGGAATAAAGCGTGCGGCCGCCGATCTTCTTGGCCCGCCCGATGGGCGTATCTCTGGGTTGCGCGATGATCCAAAGACGAAATGGACGGGTGAGCTTGTATATTGCCCAGGTGAGCGCCAGGCCGGCAGCGATAAAGATCGCAATCAGCACCAATATGCTGACGGGGCCCTTGCTGGACATATCGTCCATTGTCTGGGCCCGGACGCGCGCGAACTGGCCTGGCAGTGTGGGCACGGTTCGCACGATTTTCTCGATGTGATGCTTGATCCGATCAAGCGTCGAGGATGCCATTGTATTCATCTGGCCCGGTGCGGCCACGGCGTCGGCCGGCGGAGCGCCAGCCGCAGCAGGCGCTTCCGTTGATCCAGCGGCCGGATTTCGTTGCTCGGCCACCCAGGCCTTCACCGACGGATCGTCGAGAAGCTCGAACAGCTGTTTGACCTTGTCGGGCGCGACGGCGGCCGGTGACTGCGCCTGTGCCGGGCCAGCCAGCAGGAGGGCGATCCCAAGGACGAACGGCCCGGCAATCAGGGCAAACATCGTCGTCAGGCCTCCGAGACGCCGTGCCGGGCGCGCCAGCTTGCTGGCTCCCAATCGTCGTTTCATGAGCAGCATCGTGCGGTAACCTTCCGGTCAGATCGGCGAGCAAGGACAGCTATGTCCGTCGTTGCCCCCACCTTTAACAAGCCGATGTTGCGGTGCAAGTCTCATCGCACCTAGACCGTTGGGTAGGGCACCAGGCGACCGGCAAGGCTGTCATCACCAGCGCCAGCGTTGCGCTGCGTTCCTTGTCCCGACCACCTAGACCGGGTCGTTGTCGGTCGTCGGTTGCTCCGCGGCGGGAGCCTGTGACCATGCCGCATTGCACAATTTTGCGACCTTGCCCACAATGCACGCATGGTCCGCAGCTCACTCGCCGTCCTGGTCATCGACGAAAACCGTATCCGCGCCGCGATCATCGAGGCAGGTTTGCGCGAGGCCGGCCATGAGCGGGTCACCGTCATCCACGACGTGACCGGCATTGCGCGGCGCATCGCCGAGATCGAGCCGGACGTCATCGTCATCGACCTGGAAAACCCGAACCGCGACATGCTGGAAAACATGTTCCAGCTGTCGCGTGCGGTGAAGCGGCCGATCGCCATGTTCGTCGACCGATCGGACCAGGCATCGATCGAAGCGGCGGTCGATGCCGGCGTTTCGGCCTATGTCGTCGACGGCCTCAGGCAAGAGCGCGTCAAGCCGATCCTGGACATGGCGGTCAGCCGCTTCAACGCTTTCTCGCGCATGGCGCGCGAGCTGGAAGAGGTTCGAGGGGAGCTTGAGAGCCGCAAGGTGATCGACCGTGCCAAGGGCATCCTGATGAAGTCGCGCGGCCTGACCGAAGAGGCCGCCTACACGCTCCTGCGCAAGACGGCGATGAACCAGAACCGCAAGATCGGCGACATTGCCCAGAGCCTGGTGACTGCCGCCGGGCTGCTCGGGCCGTCGGAGGACGAATGAGCATGAGCGCCGAGCACCAGATCACCGCCGGCTTCATGCCGCTCTTCGACAGTGCCGTGCTGGTTGCGGCGGGTGAGCTTGGATTTGCCGCACGCGAGGGCATCGATCTCACACTGCACCGCGAGACCTCCTGGGCCAACATCCGCGACCGCATCGCCATCGGCCATTTCCACCTGGCGCACATGCTGGGGCCGATGCCGCTTGCCTGCAATCTCGGGCTGACGCCGCTTGCTTCCGAGACCATCGTGCCGTTTTCGCTCGGGCTTGGCGGAAATTGCGTCACCATCTCCAACGCCGTCTGGGAAGGCATGGCGGCACACGGCGCCATACCCGATCTCGAGCCCGCGCGGGCGGGCGCAGCCCTTCGTGCGTTCATTCGCGAGCGCGCCAGGGCTGGCGGCGATCCGCTGCGCTTTGCCGTGGTGCACCCGCATTCGGGGCATAATTACGAACTGCGCTACTGGCTTGCCGGGTGCGGCATCGATCCGGAGCGCGAGATCGAGATCGTCATCGTGCCACCGCCCTTCATGGCCGATGCGCTGGCCGCCGGGCGGATCGACGGCTACTGCGTCGGCGAGCCCTGGAACAGCGCCTCGGTCGCCGCCGGCACCGGCCATATCGTCACCGTCAAAGCGCTGCTGTGGCGCAACAGCCCGGAGAAGGTGATCGGCGTGCGCAAGGCCTGGTCGCAGGAGAACCCGGTCCCGCTGGCAGCATTGCTGCGCGCGCTGCATCATTCGGCGCGCTGGTGCCAGGATCCGGGCAACCGCGCCGAACTGGCTGGTGTGATGGCTCAAGCTGGCTTCCTCGGCCTACCACCAGCTGTCCAGATGCCGATCCTGACCGGCCATCTTGAACTGGGCGGCGGCGCCGAACTGGATGTCGACGACTTCTTCCTGCCCTTCGACAAGGCGGCGAACTTTCCGTGGAAGAGCCATGCGCTGTGGTTCTATACGCAGATGGTGCGCTGGGGGCATGTCGAGCACACGCCGGAAAACCTTGTTATCGCCCGTGACTGCTACCGTCCCGACCTCTACCGCTCGGCGCTAAAGCCGCTTGGCGTTGCACTTCCCGGCGCCAATGCGAAGGTCGAGGGCGCGCTTAAGGTCGCCACGGCTGTCGGTGCGACCGGGGCAGGCCTGGTGCTTGGGCCGGACGGCTTCTTCGACGGTCAGACCTTCGACCCCGACGAGATCGACGGCTACATAGGGCGCCAGAAAGCGGCTCGCGCGGAAGCCTGATCATTCTCGCGCCATTCTTGTGCATTGCACAAAAAATGTGCGTGCGATTGCTGTAGTGAACAATCTTTGATCTGCTTGCGATGTCGCCTCGCGTGCCGGCGTCTGTCGCGTAATGTTGATTTCATTTAGGTTTTTAGTTTCACTCAGAACTGGCACGGTTCCTGCTTTGAGTTAGCCAGGCCCTTCGCGGGTCACGGAACAGGCGTCCAATGGCGGGCGCCACAGGCAAAGCTGCCGCTCAGGTCAACGACGCGATCCCGGATGTACGGACGCGCGAGGCCTGGACGGCGGCTTTTTTGTTTTGGCCACTCGACGAAGCCCTCGCGTTCAACCGGAGATCACGATGAAAGAAAAAATAGGGAAATGGATCGGGACGGGAACATCGCTCAAGGATGTGACGCGCCGCGATTTTCTTGTCAGCAGCGCCATGACGGCCGGCCTGTTCGTGGCGGCCCGCAAGCTCTTCCCCTCGGGCGCCTATGCCGCCACGACCGCTCCGGAGGTCACCGGCGCCAAGCTCGGCTTCATCGCGCTGACCGACGCGGCGCCGCTGATGATCGCCAAGGAGAAGGGGCTGTTCGCCAAGTTCGGCATGCCCGACGTCGAGGTGCTCAAGCAGGCCTCCTGGGGCGCGACGCGCGACAATCTGATGCTCGGCGGCGAAGCCAACGGCATCGACGGCGCTCACATCCTGACGCCGCTGCCCTATCTCATGCACACCGGCAAGGTGACGCAGAACAACCAGCCGATGCCGATGGCTATCGTGGCGCGGCTCAACTACGACTGCCAGGGCATTTCGGTTGCGCAGGAATACGCCGGCACCGGTGTCGGCCTCGACGCCTCCAAGCTGAAGGACGCCTTCGCCGCCAAGAAGGCGGCCGGCAAGGAAATCAAGGCCGCCATGACGTTCCCGGGCGGGACCCATGATTTGTGGCTCCGTTACTGGCTGGCCGCCGGCGGCATCGATCCCGACAAGGACGTCTCGACCATCGTCGTGCCGCCGCCGCAGATGGTCGCCAACATGAAAGTCGGCAACATGGACGTGTTCTGCGTTGGCGAACCGTGGAACGAACAGCTCGTCCACCAGGGCGTTGGTTTCACCGCCGCCACCACCGGCGAACTGTGGAAGGGTCATCCCGAAAAGGCGCTCGGCCTCCGCGCCGAATTCATCGACAAATACCCGAACGCCACCAAGGCGATCGTGATGGCCGTCATGGAGGCCCAGCAATGGTGTGAGGCCACGGAGAACAAGGACGAGATGGCCGCCATCATCGGCAAGCGGCAATGGATGAACGTGCCTGTCGCCGACATTATCGGCCGCCTCAAGGGCGACATCAACTACGGCAATGGCCGCGTGGCCACCGGCACTGACCTCTACATGAAATTCTGGAAGGGTGGCGTCTCCTATCCCTACAAGAGCCACGACAGCTGGTTCCTCGCCGAAAACATCCGTTGGGGAAAATTCGCGCCGACCACCGACATCAAGACGCTGGTCGATCAGGTCAATCGCGAGGATATCTGGCGCGAGGCGGCGAAGGATCTCGGCGTTGCCGCAGCCGATATTCCGGCCTCGTCGTCGCGCGGCGTCGAGACCTTCTTCGACGGCAAGATTTTCGACCCGGCCAACCCGTCGGCCTATCTCGACAGCCTGAAGATCAAGGCATCGGCTTGACCAGCGCAAACGGCGCGTTCCGCCGTTTGTCGCCCCAGCGCAACGGCGCTTCGCCGTTGTCGACCGCATCGACCCCGGAGTTATTGTCAGACATGTCCATCCAAGCCATTGAGGAAACCACGGTGAAGGCGTTCCCCGCGAAGCCTGCCGCGGTCATCGCTTTCACCGCCAGGGCGCGGCGCCGCTTCGACCCGATCGCGATCGCCGGCAGGCTGGCCACCGCCCTGGTGCCGCCGGTCATCGTTATCGCCTTCATGCTGGTCGTGTGGCAGATCGCCTGCTCGTCGCCGACCGCCAGCCTGCCGCCGCCCAGCCAGGTGTGGAACGAGGCCTATGACCTGATCGCGCATCCGTTCTTCAACAACGGCCCGCAGGATATCGGCCTTGCGTGGCGGGTGCTGATCTCTCTGCAGCGCGTCGCCATCGGCTTCGGCCTGGCGGCGATCGTCGGCGTCGCGCTCGGCGCCCTGGTCGGCCAGTCGATCTGGGCCATGCGTGGCCTCGATCCAGTGTTCCAGATACTGCGCACCGTGCCGCCGCTGGCCTGGTTGCCGCTGTCGCTGGCTGCTTTCCGCGATTCCAGCCCGTCGGCGCTGTTCGTTATCTTCATCACCTCGATCTGGCCGATCATCATCAACACCGCCGTCGGCGTGCGAAACATTCCGGAAGACTACCGCAACGTCTCGCGCATCCTGCGGCTCAACCAGTTCGAATTTTTCGTCAAGATCATGGTTCCGGCAGCTGCACCTTACATCTTCACCGGCCTCAGAATCGGCATCGGCCTGTCCTGGCTCGCCATCGTCGCCGCCGAAATGCTGACCGGCGGCGTCGGCATCGGCTTCTTCATCTGGGACGCCTGGAACTCGTCGCGGCTGCCCGACATCATCGTCGCGCTCGCCTATATCGGCGTCACCGGCTTCTGCCTCGACCGCCTGGTCGCTGCGGTCGGCGCTTTCGTCACCCGCGGCACAACGGCAAAGTGAGGAGAGGGCGATGACGGCCTATCTGAAGCTCGACCATATCGACAAATCCTTTGCCCGCGGCGGTCAGGTCAGCGAGGTGCTCAAGGACATCAGGCTGACCATCGACAAGGGCGAATTCGTCTCCATCATCGGCCATTCCGGCTGTGGCAAGTCGACCTTGCTCAATCTGATCGCCGGGCTGACCAAGGTTTCCGCCGGCGCCGTGCTGCTTGAAAACAAGGAGGTCGACAGCCCCGGACCCGAGCGCGCCGTGGTGTTCCAGAACCACAGCCTGCTGCCATGGCTCACCGTCTACGAAAACATCAGCCTGGCGGTGTCGAAAGTCTTTGGTCGTTCCAAGAGCAGGACCGAACGGCATGACTGGATCATGCGCAATCTTGATCTCGTGCAGATGGCCCATGCCAAGGACAAGCGGCCGGCCGAAATATCGGGTGGCATGAAGCAGCGCGTCGGCATTGCCCGGGCGCTTGCCATGGAGCCGAAGATCCTGTTGCTCGACGAGCCGTTCGGGGCACTCGACGCGCTGACGCGCGCCCATCTGCAGGATGCGGTTATGGACATCCATTCCCGGCTCGGCTCGACGACGATCATGATCACCCACGATGTCGACGAGGCGGTGCTGTTGTCCGACCGCATCGTCATGATGACCAACGGTCCAGCGGCGACCATCGGTGAGGTGCTTGCGGTGCCGCTGGCGCGGCCGCGTCGCCGCGTCGAACTCTCTTCCGACCGCACCTTTTTGCGCTGCCGCGAAGCGGTGCTGAAGTTCCTCTATGAACGTCACCGCTTCGTCGAAGCCGCGGAGTAACGCCATGACCGAAAAACTCGTCATCATCGGCAACGGCATGGCCCCCGGGCGCATGCTGGAGCATCTGCTCGAACAGGCGCCGGGCCGCTACACCGTGACCATCTTCAACGCCGAGCCGCGGGTGAACTACGACCGCATCATGCTGTCGCCGGTTCTCTCCGGCGAAAAGGCCTATGAGGAAATCATCATCCACGGCGACGGCTGGTACATCGCCAACAACATCACCCTCTACAAGGGTCACAAGATCGTCGCCATCGACCGGGCGGCCAAGACCGTCACCTCCGACCACGGCGTCACCGAGCCTTACGACAAGCTCGTCATCGCCACCGGATCGGTGCCTTTCATCATTCCGGTGCCCGGTCACGATCTGCCGGGCGTGCTGACCTATCGCGACCTCGACGATGTTCAGGCCATGATGCTTGCCGCCCAGTCGCGCGCCAAGGCCGTGGTCATCGGCGGCGGCCTGCTCGGGCTGGAGGCGGCAGCAGGTTTGAATGCCCAAGGCATGGACGTCACCGTGCTGCATGTCATGCCGACATTGATGGAGCGTCAGCTCGACCCCGCCGCCGGCTATCTCCTGCAGCGCGCGGTGGAACAGCGCGGCATCAAGGTCATCACCAAGGCCAACACCCAGGCGATCACCGGCAACGGCAAGGTCGGGCAGGTGGAGCTTGCCGACGGCACTATTATCCCGGCAACGCTGGTGGTGATGGCGGTCGGCATCCGGCCGAATGCGGCGCTGGCCAGGGAGGCCGGCATAGTCGTCAATCGTGGTATCGTCGTCGATGCCGGCATGCGCAGCAACGACCCCGACATCTACGCGCTCGGCGAATGCGCCGAGGTCAACGGCCAGGTCTACGGGCTGGTCGCGCCGCTCTACGAGATGGCGCGCGTTGCCGCGAACCAGTTGGCCGGCAACGAGGCAGCGGCCTTCGTCCACATGGACACGCCGACCAAGCTCAAGGTCACCGGCATCGACCTGTTCTCGCTTGGCGACTTCGCCGAAGGCGAGGACCGCCAGGAGATCGTGCTGCGCGATGCCGCCGCCGGCGTCTACAAGCGCCTTGTGCTCAAGGACGACCGCATCATCGGCACCGTGCTTTATGGCGAGACGGCGGATGGGGCCTGGTTCAACGATCTCAAGAAGAAGCAGACCGACATATCGGAGATGCGCGACACGCTCATCTTCGGCCAGTCCTACCAGGGGGGTGCCCCGCTGGACCCTATGGCGGCCGTTGCAGCCTTGCCGGATGATGCGGAAATCTGCGGCTGCAACGGCGTTTGCAAGGGAAAGATCACCGGCGCGATCACGGCCAAGGGCCTGGCTTCGCTCGACGACGTGCGCGCCCACACCAAGGCATCGGCTTCCTGCGGTTCGTGCACCGGGCTGGTCGAGAAGCTGATGGTGCTGACCATCGGCGACAAATACAACCCGGCCGCCGTGCAACCGATGTGCGGCTGCACCACGCTCGGCCATGACGAGGTGCGCCGGCTGATCATCGCCAAGAGCCTGAAGACCATTCCCGCCGTCATGCAGGAGCTGGAATGGACGACCTCCTGCGGCTGCGCAAAATGTCGGCCGGCGCTCAACTACTACCTCGTCTGCGACTGGCCGAACGATTACGCCGACGACTATCAGTCGCGCTTCATCAACGAACGCGTCCACGCCAACATCCAGAAGGACGGCACCTATTCGGTGGTGCCGCGCATGTGGGGCGGCGTCACCAACGCCGCCGAACTGCGCGCCATCGCCGACGTCGTCGACAAGTTCGAGATACCGATGGTCAAGGTCACCGGCGGCCAGCGCATCGACATGCTGGGCATCCGCAAGGAGGATCTGCCGGCGGTGTGGGCCGATCTCGGCCAGGCCGGCTTCGTCTCAGGCCATGCTTACGCCAAGGGCCTGCGCACGGTGAAGACCTGTGTCGGCTCCGACTGGTGCCGCTTCGGCACGCAGGATTCGACCGGCCTCGGCATTCGCATCGAGAAATTCATGTGGGGCTCGTGGACCCCGGCCAAGGTTAAGATGGCGGTGTCGGGCTGTCCGCGCAACTGCGCCGAGGCGACCTGCAAGGATGTCGGCGTGATCTGTGTCGACAGTGGCTACGAGATCCATTTCGCCGGCGCCGCCGGCCTCGACATCAAGGGCACCGAAGTGCTTGGCCTGGTCAAGACCGAGGACGAGGCGCTGGAGCATATCGTGGCGCTGACGCAGATGTATCGCGAGCAGGGCCGCTATCTCGAGCGCATCTACAAATGGGCCAAGCGCATCGGCATCCCCGAGATCAAGCGCCAGATCATGGACGACGGTGCAAAGCGCAAGGCCTATTACGAGCGCTTCGTCTTCAGCCAGAAATTCGCCCAGGTCGACCCGTGGTCGGAACGCGTCTCCGGCAAGGACAAGCACGAGTTCCGGCCAATGGCTTCTGTCGGGTTTGCGCAGGCGGCGGAGTGATCAAAATGGACTGGATATCGATCGGCTCACTCTCCGACATCCCGCGGCGTGGCGCGCGCTGCGTCGACACACCCGAGGGTAAGATCGCCGTCTTCCGCACGCAGGACGATCAGGTCTACGCCATCGACGATCATTGCCCGCACAGAGGTGGGCCGCTGAGCCAAGGCATCGTCCACGGCACCGCCGTCACCTGTCCCTTGCACAATTGGGTCATCTCGCTGGAGACGGGCAAGGCGCTCGGCGCCGACGAGGGCGCCGTGCGCACCATTCCTGTGCGGATCGAGGGCGAGCTCCTGTTCATTGCGCTGAAAGCGCTGGCCAGCCGCGCGGCCTGAAGCATGGAACTGGGCGAAGCGCGCGAGGTGAGGACCACCTGCCCCTATTGCGGGGTGGGTTGCGGCGTGCTGGCGAAAGTCGCCGCGGACGGTGAAGTCAGCGTCCGCGGCGACCCCGACCATCCAGCGAACTTCGGCCGGCTCTGCTCCAAGGGCTCGGCCCTGGCCGAAACCATCGACCTCGACGGCAGGCTGCTCTACCCCGAAATCCACGGTCGCCGTGCCGGCTGGGACGAGGCGCTCGACCGCGTCGCTTCGACCTTTTCGCAAACCATCGCCGAGCACGGTCCTGACTCCGTCGCCTTCTATGTCTCCGGCCAGTTGCTGACCGAAGACTACTATGTCGCCAACAAGCTGATGAAGGGCTTCATCGGCTCGGCCAACATCGACACCAATTCGCGGCTATGCATGGCCTCCTCGGTTGCCGGCCACCGCCGCGCCTTCGGCTCCGACACCGTGCCCGGCACCTACGAGGATCTCGAGCTCGCCGACCTGATCGTGCTGGTCGGCTCCAATCTCGCCTGGTGCCATCCCGTGCTCTTCCAGCGCATCGCGGCGGCCCGGGAAAAACGACCGGAGATGAAGGTCGTGCTGGTCGACCCGCGCCGCACCATGACCGCTGATATCGCCGACATTCACCTGGCGATCGCGCCGGATGGCGACGTTGCTTTGTTCACTGGTCTGCTCGCCTGGCTCGGCCAGCACAACGCACTCGACCGCGCTTACATCACCGCCCACACGACCGGCTTCGGGCAAGCGCTCTTCGCTGCCTCGAAACTCGATCTTGCCGGCGTTGCCGCCGCCACCGGCTTGAGCGAAGAGGAGCTTGCCCGCTTCTATAGCCTGTTTGCCACCACCGCAAAGACAGTGACGGTCTACAGCCAAGGCGTGAACCAGTCGTCTTCGGGCACTGACAAGGTCAACGCCATCATCAACTGCCATCTCGCCACCGGCCGCATCGGCAAACCTGGGGCAGGACCGTTTTCAGTGACCGGCCAGCCCAACGCCATGGGCGGCCGCGAGGTCGGCGGCATGGCCAATATGCTGGCCGCCCATATGGAGATCGAAAACCCCGAGCACCGCGACCGCGTGCAGCGTTTCTGGAATGCGCCGGCCGTCGCCCCAAAGCCCGGTCTGAAGGCGGTCGAGATGTTTCAGGCGATCGCCGCCGGCCGCATCAAGGCATTGTGGATCATGGCCACCAACCCGGTCGACTCGATGCCGGATGCCGATGCCGTCGAGGCGGCGATCAAGGCTTGCCCGTTCGTCGTGGTCTCGGATGTGCTGGCGAGCACGGACACCATGCGCCACGCCCATGTGCGGCTGCCCGCCGCCGCATGGGGCGAGAAGGACGGCACCGTGACCAATTCAGAGCGCCGCATCTCGCGCCAGCGCAGCTTTCTTGCTGTGCCCGGTGAGGCGCGGCCGGATTGGTTGATCGTCGCCGAGGTGGGCAAGCGGATGGGGTTTGACGAGGCGTTTTCCTATTCGTCGCCAGCGGAAATCTTCGCCGAACACGCCGCGCTGTCGGGGTTCGAGAATGACGGCGCACGGGATTTCGATATTGGTGGTTATGCTGGTGTTGATAAGGAGGCCTATGCAGCGCTTGAGCCTTTCCAATGGCCGGCGCCGAGCCCAGCCATCCCCCTCTGGCCTGCCGGCCATCTCCCCCGCAAGGGGGGAGATCAGCCGTCGCCTCGGCCTTCGCCAATTACCAACGATGCAGAAGATATGCCGGCGTCAAAGCTGCCAATCTCCCCCCTTGCGGGGGAGATGTCCGGCAGGACAGAGGGGGGTGTTCAAGCGGGACTTGACCCTTCCAACACCCGCTTCTTCGCCAACGGCAATTTCTACAATCCCGACCGCAAGGCCCGCTTCATCGCCATTCGTCCCATCGTCGAGACACGCACCAGCCCGGACTATCCGCTGATCCTCAACACCGGCCGCGTTCGCGACCATTGGCACACAATGACCCGCACCGGCAAAAGCCCACGTCTCTCCCAGCACATGGCCGAGCCCTTCGTCGAGATCCACCCGGCGGACGCCACGCATCACGGCATTGGCGACGCCGACATCGTGCGCGTCTCCAGCCCGCGCGGCGATGTGCTGGTGCGCGCGCTGGTGACGGCACGCCAGCGCCAGGGGAGCGTGTTTGCGCCGATGCACTGGACTGACCAGTTTTCGGCAAAGGGCCGGCTCGATGCGCTGACCGCGCCTCTGACCGATCCGGTTTCCGGTCAGCCTGCGCTGAAACATGTCGGCGCCCGTATCGAGAAATTCGCCGCGAGAGCCTTCGGCTTCGCTGTGGTGCGCCACAAGCCGGTGCCGGTCGCAGCAGATTACTGGGCCGTGGCCAAATGCAAGGGCGGCTGGCGAGTGGAGCTTGCCTTTGCCGACGACGACATCGACTGGGCTGGTTTTGCTGGTTCGCTTTTCGATGTTCGCGTAGCCGACATGCTCGCCTATCACGACCGCGATACCGGCCAGCATCGTGTTGCTGCCTTTGACGACCAGCACCTCGCCGGGGCTTTGTTTATCGCGTCGGGACCGGTGGCGGTTTCGCGGGGTTGGGCGGCACAGCAACTCCAGGAGGTTCACACCAGCCAGCGCGAACGCTTCAGGATCGTGGCCGGTCGCGCCGGCGCCGATCGGCCCGATGCGGGCGCGACCGTCTGCTCCTGTTTCAACGTCGGGGTCAACCAGATCGTGGCGGCAGTGGCGGCCGGGTGCACGACAGTCGAAGCCATAGGCGGCGCCCTGAAGGCCGGCACCAATTGCGGCTCCTGCCGGTCCGAGATCCGGGCGGTCATCCGGGCCAATCGGGTTCAGGCTGCGGAGTAGATGCGGCTGGCTGGGGAGGGGATCTGACGATATCCTCTTGGGCCACCATGGTCATCGATTGCGGTGGCGGTCCTTTTCGGGCCGCCATGAGCGCGCCGGCAAGGGGGATCACCTGGCTTGGCTGTCTAATCCAGCCGGTCGCGCAGGATGCTCCAGGGGAGCAGCATATTCGGTGCATAGCGCACGAGGCTGTGCAGCGGGATCGGCGATGGTGCGGCGAAAGGGAGCGGCAAATCCCTTGCGTCCGTTCCGCTCGCCCAGTCCGCCAACATCTTGCCCATTGCCGTGGTCATGGCGATGCCGCGACCGTTGCAGGCGAAGCCGGCGATCAGGCCCGGGCCGAGGTCGATGAGACGCGGCAGGAAATCCGGCACCACCGCCGCCACGCCTGTCCAGCTGTAGGCAAGCGGCGGCAGGTCAGGCAAATCGAGATGCCTGGCGAGCCGTCGCCAAATCGTTTGCGGCATGCGCGTCTCAGCGCCGGCTCCGACGACATGCATGCCGCCGCTGATCAGCCGGTTCTGGCCATCGAAGCGGCACGTGAACAGGTTGCGCCTGGTGTCGCCAACGCCCTGGCCGCCGGGCAGCAGGCGCGCGCGTATGGCCCGCGACAGCGGCGCGGTGGCGATCTGGAAGACTTTCAGCGGGATGTAGGTCCGCGCCAGTGTCGGGTTCAGCGCTCCACCATAGGCGTTGGTGGCGACCAAGACCTTGCCCGCTCGCGTAGTGCTGGACGCGGTCTTCAAGGCCCAGCCATCCGGAGTGCGGTCGATGGAAGTGACACGCGTCTGCTCGAAGATGCGTGCGCCAGCCTTTTCTGCGGCGTCGGCCAGGCCGCGCGCATACTCGACCGGATTGAGGACGCCGCCAGATCTGTCCATCCAGCCGCCGGCATAGCCGTCGATGCCGGTGAGCTCCGTGACCGCCATGGCATCGAGCGCAACGGTCGGCCTGCCCCGCGCCGCCCATTGCTCGGCGCGCGATCGCGTCTTTTCCAGCGCGGCGGACGAATGCGCCGGCTGGATCCAACCATTCTGCACAGCGTCGCATTCGATGCCGTGCCGCTTGATCAGGCCGAAGACGAGATCAGCGCTGCCGGCGGCGAAGTCAACCAGGCGCCCGCCGCGCTCGGGTCCGAGTTCGGCGATGATGTCGTTTGGATCCCGCTTGGCGAAGTTCGGAACGACGAAGCCGGCATTCCGGCCGGTCGCACCCCAAGCAAGGAATTCGGCTTCGAGGATCGCGACCGAAAGCCCCTTCTCGGCGGCATGCAATGCCGTCGACAGGCCGGAAAAGCCGCCGCCAACGATTGCGAGATCGACGTCGAGCCCGCCTTGCAGCGTGCCCCGGTCGCAGCGGTTGCGGCTGACGGCATGCCAGAGTGAAACGCCATGCACGTCTTGCCGGATCATGGCATTCATGGTCCGGCCTCGTTCTCCCTGGCCGCCGCCTTTTTCTGTTTGCCGGGCTTCGGCCGGCGCGGCCGATCGCCGAACAATCCGTTCGGCCGGATCAGCAGGATGACGCACAGCATGACGCCGATGGCGACGATCTGCAGCGAGGCCGCGCGTGCTTGCTGCTCGGGCGCAAACAGCACGCTGGTCAGCGTGCCCGACCCCGCCCATATCGCCCAGACCATGATGCTGCCGGCAATGGCGCCGGCATTGCTGCCCGAGCCGCCGACGATCAGCATCACCCAGACCTGGAAGGTCAGGATCGGCAGATAGTTATCGGGCGCGATGAAGCCGGTGAAATGCGCCTGCAAAGCGCCGGCCAGCGCCATGATGGCGCCGCCGACAGCAAAGGCCTGGACGCGGTAGAAGCGCGCGCTCTTGCCCAGCGAAATCGCCGCTCGCTCGTCCTCGCGCAGCGCCTTGAGCACGCGGCCCCAGGGGCTGCGCGACAGGTGCTCCAGAGCGAGATAGGCGATCAGCGTCACAGCCGAAACGACGGCGAGGTTCGACAGGTTGAACAACAGCGGCGTTTCGGCAAGGCCGCCGAACGGGCGCGGGATGAAACCGATGCCGAACGGGCCGCCCGTGAGTTTTTGCGCGTTGAGCGCGACCAGCTGCACGACGACGGCGACGCCGAAGGTGGTGATCGCCAGGTAGTCTGATCGCAGACGCAGCGTGGCCATGCCGGTAATTGCTGCGGCGATACCGCCGACGATCATGGCGCCCGCCCAGCCGGCCAGGATCGGCAGACCGAAGCCGCCGAAGCGCGCGGCATCGTCCGGGGTCGTGAGCAGCGCCGATGTATAGGCGCCGATGGCGACGAATCCGGCAAGGCCGACATTGAAAAGGCCAGTCAGCCCCCACTGCAGATTGAGCCCCAGTGTGACCAGCGAAAAGATCAGTGCGGTGGTCAGGAAGAAGGCGCCGTAGCCGAGCAGGTCCATCAGCGTTCCCTCACACCAAACAGGCCGATCGGCCGCACGAACAGCACCGCCATCAGGATGATGAAGGAGATTGCGGCGCGCCATTCGGCGCCGATCAGCTGCACCGCACCGGCTTCGGCAAGGCCAATGATCAGGCCGCCGAGCACGGCGCCCGGTATGCTGCCGATGCCGCCCAGGATGGCGGCTGCGAACATCGGTAGCAGCATGTCGAAGCCCATGAACGGGCGGATCTGCACGAGAATGCCGATCATCACGCCGGCCACGCAGGCCAGCGCCCCGCCGATGATCCAGGTGACGCGCACCACGGAGGCAACATCGATGCCGACGATGAGGGCCAGGGCCGCATTTTGGCTCAGCGCCTGCATGGAGCGGCCGGTCTGCGTGCGTGTCATCAACAGATGCACGCCGAGCACCAGCACTGCGGTCAGCAGCAGCAGCGCGATCTGATCGGGCGTGATGCGGATGCCGAAGCCGACCGGCATGGCGATCTGGATCGCCCGGCTGAAATAGGTCGGGCGTGAGCTGAAGGTGAATTCGAGCAGGCTGCGCAGCGCCATCGAGGCGCCGAAGCTCGCCATCACCACGATGATGGCTTGCCCCTGCGAGCGCAGCCGCGAAAACAGCACCTTGTCGAGCAACAGCGCCAGCAGGGCGGTGAAAGTCATGCCGACAACCAGCGCAACCAGCAGCGGCCAGCCGAAAGACAGCGGTCCAATGGGGGCCACCTTGCCGAACATCGCGCCGATGGCGCTGACGACGGCGAGCGTCGCATAGGTGCCCCAGGCCATGAAGTCGCCATGGGCGAAGTTCGAGAAGCGCAGGATCGAGTAGGTCAGCGTCACGCCGATGGCGCCAAGGCCGATCATCGAGCCGGTCAGCAGCCCATCGACGACAAATTGCAGGCTCATGCCGCGCCTCCCTTGCCGACGGGGGACGGGCGTTGGCCGAGATAGAGTTCGGCGACGACAGGATCGTTCCACAGTTCGGAAGCAACGCCCTCGTGCCGGTCCTTGCCGTCGACCAGCACATAGGCGCGGTCGCCGATGGCAAGCGCTGCCTTGGCGTTCTGTTCGACCAGCAGGATGGTGACGCCGGACTTGCGGATGCCGGCCAGCATCTCGAACACCGTCGATACGAATTTCGGCGACAGGCCGGCCGACGGCTCGTCGAGCACCAGCACCTTGGGATGGACGATTAGGGCGCGTGCGACGGCAAGCATCTGCCGTTGTCCGCCCGACAGATTGCCGGCGGCGGTGCGGCGCTGGCGGACGAGGTCGGGGAAGGCCGCATACATTTCCTCGATGCGGGCAGGGATTTCGCGTCGCTCGAGGATGCCGCAGGCGACTTTCAGATTGTCCTCGACCGACATCAGCGGAAAGATGTTCTCCGTCTGCGGTACGAAGGCGAGGCCGAGCCGGACCATGGTGTGGGCCGGCGCGGCGGTTATGTCCTTGCCGTCCAGGAACACCGCGCCGCCGGTGATCGGGACAAGGCCGGCGATCGCCTTGATGAAGCTCGACTTGCCGGCGCCGTTGGGGCCGAGCACGACGACGATCTCCCCCTTGCCGACGGTGATCGAGGCGCCGCGCACGATCGGCACGCCAGGCTCGTAGCCCGCTTCGAGATCGCGCACGTCGAGGACCGTCTCATTCATGCCGCACCTCCGAGATAGGCCTCGATGACGCGCGGGTCGCGGGCGACCTCTTCCGCAGTGCCTTCGCTGAGCAACTGGCCGCTCGCCATGACCAGCACGCGGTGGCAGAGCCGCGTCACCATGTCGATATTGTGCTCGATCAGCAGAAAGGTGATGCCGCGCGCGTTGATGTCGCGGATGCGGTCGATGATGATCTCGAGCAGCGTTGCGTTGACGCCGGCCGCCGGCTCGTCGAGCAGGATGATCGCCGGATCGGCCATCATGACGCGGGCGAGTTCGAGCAGCTTGCGTTGGCCCCCGGAAAGCACGCGCGCCGGTTCGTGCGCCAGCCGAGCGAGCGAGACGAGCTCCAGCAGCTCGAGTGCCTTTGCCCTGGCTGCTCTTTCCTGTGCCGCCACTCGCCACGGCGTGACGAAGTTGGCGAGCAATTTTTCGCCGGCTTGGCCCTGCGCCGCCAGCATGATGTTTTCGATCAGCGTCAGATTGGGCAGGGGGCGCGGGATCTGGAAGGTGCGGCCAAGACCACGGCCGATACGCAGATGAGCGGCTTCGCCGGAGACGCGCGTGCCATTGAGCAGGATATCGCCGCTGGTTGGCAATATGCTGCCCGCCAACAGATCGAACATCGTCGTCTTGCCGGCGCCATTCGGCCCGATCAGGCCGAGGATTTCGCCCGCTTTGACATCAAACGAGACATCGTTGACGGCGACAAGGCCGCCAAAACGCCTGACGACGTTTCGTGCCGTCAGAACTGGCGCACGGGTCTCCTGCCGTTGGCGCTCCGCTGCATCGCTCATCAAACCCTCTGGCCGAAGACGATCGTTGTCGCCTCCTGATTTTTGATTTGTGATCACACTTGCGTTGATCACGCTATTCGGCTTTAATTTCATTCGCAAGCCGAAAACGGGGCAAATGCCGGTAATGCAGAAGGCTGCCATCGACAAGAACAACGGGACGATCGCAGCCCAGCTTACGCCGGTCGGCCGCGAGACGGTGCAGGATCGCGTCTATTCCGAGTTGCGCCGTGCTCTGATCGGTGGCCTTTTCGAGCCAAACCAGGTGCTGACTATCCGCGGTCTCGCCGATGCGCTGGTCACCTCGACCATGCCGGTACGCGAAGCGCTTGGACGGCTGATCACGGAAAAGGCGCTGGAGGCGCTGCCCAACCGCTCGGTGCGCGTGCCGCCGATCACGCTGGAGCGCATCGACGACCTCCTGCGCGCCCGCTCACTCATCGAAGGCGAAGCGATCGCGCTTGCCGCCACGCGTATGAGCCCGCGCCAGATCGCTTCGATCGAAGCCATGCTGGGCGAGTGGGACGAGATGCGGGCCCTGAAGCACAAGAAGGATATCGACCGCGAAGCGACGCTCAACCAGAGCTTCCATTTTGAGATCTACCGCTGCTGCGGCTCGGCTGTGCTGATCCCGATGATCGAAAGCCTCTGGCTTCAATCGGGACCCTGCATCCGCGTCGCCATCTATGCCTTCTCCGAGGCCGGCGAGGTCGATACCGCGCACTATCACCGCGGCATTGTCGCGGCACTTGCCAAACAGGATGCGCTAGCGGCGCGCGAGGCGCTGGTAGCCGACATCAGCCGCCCCTTCGCCTTCCTGCGCGACAAACTTCAATCGGCGAAGGACTGACATGCCCAAGCCCGCCATCGGCATCACAGAACCACGCTCGAAGCTTTCCGTGACGGCGCTGCTATTGCCCGAAAAGGCGCCGGAGAATGCCGCCTTCCTGCTGGCTTATCTGGCGCAGCCACGCATCATCCCAGGCATCCATGCGATGTGGACAGGACCGGAAATCTCGTGCCCGGTTCCGTCAGCCGATCTCCACGGCCAGGCCTATGCCCAGTCTTTGCCACCGGAGAATGCAACGCTGACGCCGCAGCCCGGCGATATCGTGCTGTCCTATGTGCCGCCACGCGTGTGGGGCGGCAATCCCAATGCCATCTTCGATATCGGCCTGTACTACGGGCAGGGGGCGCGGCTGCTGTTCCCGATCGGCTGGCTGGCCGGCAGCGTGGTCGCGCAAGTGCTTGCCGGAGAGCGCGATCAGTTTGCCGCCGCCTGCGGCGTCATCCGCCGCAACGGCGCCTGTGACATCACCTTCAGCCTGGTGGAGGCCTGAATGGCCGACGACAGTTTCGAACTCTTCGATCTGCGCGTCGAAGCGGTCATCCCCGAGGGCAAGCCGGTCTATTGCGGCGCCAGGGCCGGCGACTATTTCGAACTCAAGGGCGAAATGCTGTCGCTGCCGGCGGGGCAGGGTTTTTCGATTTACTCGATCTCCGCCGTGTTGCCGCTCCTGGCGGCAAAGCAGCGCCCGACGCATGCAAATGACTGGATGACCTCGGATGCCGAGATCGCCTGTCCCGATCCCAATTGCGCCAGCCGGCTGCGGATCGTCAGGCTGGCCAAGCGGCGGTTCAGCCATGCCCAAACCACGGCTGTGCCGCTGCCGAAGGAGACCGACAAAAGATGAGCGCCAGGACCGTCGAACTCAGCCCCGGCTATACGATCTCGCGCGTCATCCGCGGCGGCTGGCAGCTGGCCGGCGGCCATGGCGCTATCGACCGCAGGCAGGCCGTGACCGACCTCATCGCCACCTTCGATGCCGGCATCTGGACCTATGATTGCGCCGACATCTACACCGGCGTCGAGGAACTGATCGGCGCCGCGCGCCTGCGGCTGGCCGGCGAGCGCGGTCTCGATGTTGCGGCCAGGATGAAGGTGCACACCAAGCTGGTGCCGGACCTCGAACGACTGGCAAGCATCAGCCGCGACTACATCAGGGGCATCGTCAATCAGTCGCTTCGCAGGCTGAAGACGGAGCGGATCGATCTTGTGCAGTTTCACTGGTGGGATTATGACCAGCCTCGTTACGTCGAGGCGATGGGTTGGCTCGACGAGCTTCGGCTGGAAGGCAAGGTGCGCAATCTCGGCACCACCAATTTCGATACGCCGAGGCTAGCCGAAATCCTCTCCGCGGGCATCCCGCTGGTCAGCCAGCAACTGCAATATTCAGTGCTCGACCAGCGGCCGGCAAACAGCCTTGCGGGCCTTGCCGCTAAGAACGGTGTCCGCTTCCTCTGCTACGGCTCGGTGGCGGGCGGCTTCCTCAGCGACAAATGGCTTGGCGTGGCCGAGCCCTCCACGCCGCTCGAAAACCGCTCGCTGGTCAAATACAAGCTGATCATCGACGACTTCGGCGGCTGGGAGCTGTTCCAGTCTCTGCTCAAGGCGCTGAAAGCGGTCGGCGATCGCCACGGCGTCGACATCGCCACCATCGCCTCGGCATGGGTGCTCGAGCAGCCGCAGGTCGCGGCCGTCATTGTGGGTGCGCGCAACCAGGCACATGCGCTGGCCAATACGAAAATCATGGACGTCGCGCTCGACGCCGACGATCGCGCGCGGATTGCTGCCGCCATCGCACAAGGCACCGGCCTCGCGGGCGATGTCTACGCGCTGGAGCGCGACCGTCATGGCCGCCACGGCTCGATCATGCATTACAACCTCAATGCGGGGAAGAAATGAGCGGAGAGCCTTCCCTTTTTTCGCGTGCCAGCGCTGAAATCATCGACCTGCATCGCTTCTTCGTCGACTGGTTTGTCGCCGCGCGAGCCGACGCTGTGGAGTTCGGCCGCTTCGATGCCGTCATGGGCGAAGGCCTCACCATGGTCGCGCCGAATGGCCAGATCCTCGATCGCGACGCGGTCGTAGATCATGTCCGGACAAGCCGCGCCACTTGCGACGACGGTTTTGCCATATCGATCGAGGACATCAGGCCGGGTTGGCAGGACGCGGACACGATCGTCGTCTTCTACGTCGAGGCGCAACTGCGCGCCGGCAAGCATAGCCGCCGGCAGTCCAGTGCGGTCTTCACCACCAGTTCATCGGCACCAAACGGCGTCGAATGGCGGCATCTGCATGAGACCTGGCTGCAGGCGCCGGAAGGCTGAACAGGCAAAGTTCAAACAAGAAAAGGGGAACGGCAATGAAGAAGACGATACTTCAAATCACCACAGCACTGGCTCTCGTGACGATGGCCGGCGCCGCACACGCAGCGGACTGCAAGATCACCGTCGGCCTGGTCATGGAGCTCACCGGTCCGGCCGGCGAATACGGCCAGGCCGGCGCGAAGTCCGTCGAAATGGCCTTCCGCGACATCAATGAAGCCGGTGGCGTACGCGGCTGCGATCTCGCAACCGACACGCGCGACAGCCAGAGCCAGGGCAATATCGCGGTCGATGCCGCGACCCAGCTGGTACAGGTCAAGAAGGTGCCGGTGATCATCGGCGGCATCATCTCCTCCGTGTCGATCCCGATTTTGACCTCGGTCACCGGGCCGGCCAAGATCGTGCAGGTGTCGCCGGCTTCGTCCTCGCCGACGCTGACCGCCCTTGGCCGCGACGGCAAGACCAACGGCATCTTCTTCCGCACCATCACGTCGGATGCGCTGCAAGGCGTGGCCGCCGCCAAATACGCCATCGACAAGGGCTTCAAGAAACTGTCGATCATCCATGTCAACAACGACTTCGGCGTCAACATGGTGGCCGAATTCTCGCGCGCCTACAAAGCGCTCGGCGGCACCATCGTCTCCGACACGCCCTATAATGAAAAGCAGTCGAGCTATGCTTCGGAAGTGACGGCGGCGATGGGAGGCGAGCCGGACGGACTCTACCTCGTCAGCACGCCGGTCGACGGCGCAACGGTCGCCCGCACCTGGATATCGCAGGGCGGCGTGCAGAAATTCCTGCTCAATGACGGGATGAACAGCCCGGACTTCATCGAATCCGTCGGCGCCGACTATCTCAAGGATGCCTATGGTACCTCTTCCGGCACCAGCCCGACGGCCTCCACCGACTACTTCCTGAAAAACTACAAGGAGTTTTCGGGTATCGAGCCGTCGAACCCGGCAGCCGACCGTTCCTATGATGCCGGCGCCATTGTCGGCCTCGCCATTGCCATTGCCGGCTCCGAGGATCCAGCCAAGATCAAGGATGCCATGTACAAGGCGGTCGATCCGGCCGGCACACCGATCTTTGCAGGCAAGGACGAATTCGCCAAGGCGCTCGGCCTGATCAAGGATGGCAAGCCGATCCGCTATGAAGGCGTCATCGGTCCGGTCAGCTTCGACAAATATGGCGACATCACCGGCCCGTTCCGGTTGTGGAAGATCGTCGACGGCAAGGTGACGACCGACGGTGAAATGACAACCGACGACGTCAACGCGCTGCAGGCGAAATTGCAGTAGGCGCTGGTACATTGTCCGGCGCGATCTCCGTTCGATCTCTGGGAGATCGACGCCGGACAAGCAGTCCAACATCGGCGCTAGTTACGCGGTCAAGCGCGAAATCAGCCGGGTCAATATAACGACAGGCGGCTGGCCGGGCATGAAGACCTGCGGATTGGAGAGGGCGCCAACGATATGACCCACATAGTCTGATTTGTCGTAGCCGATTGACGATATCGGGTAGGCGTAGAAATTGGTCAGGGACACATTGTCGAAGCCATAGAGGCGGAAGCGGCTGGGCCGGTTGTCGGGGAAATCCGCCCGGCAGACATCCAGAACACCCATGGCCATCGCGTCGGACGTACAAAAGACCGCATCTGGACAGCCGCGTTCCGTCAGGCCGACTGCCGCCGCATGACCCGACTCGTAGGAATAGTCTCCCTGGATCGTCTGCAGCAGTTCAATTCCATGATGCCGGAACGCTCCGAGGTAGTGGCCGATGCGCAGCTGTTCGACGCGCGAGGACGAACGGCCGGTCAGCAGGCTGGCCGTGCGCACGCGCTTGGCCGCCGCATCCGCCACGGCCTCGGCGATGCCGACGCCTTCATCGGGAATGACGGTGGGTGACAGATCGTCATGCAGTCCGTTCAGCATGATGACCAGGTCCGAGCGAAACATGCGCCGCACCGTCGCTGCATCGGCAAAGTCGGAGAACACCACGGCGGCATCGACATGATAGGCAACGCCGTTGCGCAGAAAATCCTCGACCCCTTCCGCCGAGCCGATGCGGATGAGGATGACCTGCTTGCCGATCGACTGGATTGCGTCGAGCAGCCGGTCGAACAGGTCGAGATCTGAAAGGTCGTGAATGTGGTTGACCACGACGGCAACCAGATTGACGGTCTTGGTGGTCAGGCTTTGCGCCAGGAGATTGGGTTTGTAGCCGAGCTGCGCGGCGGCCTGCACGACACGTTCGCGTTTGTCCGCCGAGACCGGTCGCGGTCCGCTCGACAGCGCACGGCTGGCCGCGGCACGCGACACGCCTGCCAGCCGCGCGACATCGGCGATCGTTGCGACGGCGCCTCGAGTGTGCGCCGATCGGTTACCGGTAGTGGGTGTCACCACAGCGGGTTGAGCGCCGGCGGGTTGGAGTCCGGCCCCCACCACTTCTTGTAGGTCGTCTCATAGGTGCCCGACTGGATGAAGTCGGACACGAACATGTCGAGCCAGCGGACGAATTCGGGATCGCCCTTGGCGACCGCGATGCCGATCGGATCGTTGGAATAGAGGCCAGGCAGCGTCACCAGGCTCGGTGTCTTGGTCGCGAGGTAATCGAGCAGCGAGGAATCCTCGATCGCCGCATCGACGCGCTTCTGTTGCAGCTGCAGAACCCCGTCGGGCGCGAACTGGTCGACATAGACGAGCTCTGCTTCCGGCACGGCCGCCTTGAGGAAGGTTTCGCCCGTGGTGCCGCGGCC
Organism: Mesorhizobium sp. M0862; assembly: GCF_040319795.1. NCBI lineage: Bacteria > Pseudomonadati > Pseudomonadota > Alphaproteobacteria > Hyphomicrobiales > Phyllobacteriaceae > Mesorhizobium > Mesorhizobium sp. M0862. The sequence goes on along the minus strand of NZ_JAMYOJ010000010.1, from coordinate 114,606 downwards.
GACGACAACCTTCTTGCCGGCGAGCCCCTTGAGGTCGGTTATCCCGGCATCCTTCTGGACGATGACGCGCAGCCCGGCCCGGTTGTAGGGGATGGTGAAGTTGACGGTCTTGGCCCGCTCGAGCGTTGCCGAGGTGTTTGCGACCGCGACATCGATCTGTCCCGACACCAGCATGGAAATACGGGCATCGCCCGAGACGTCGACGAACTCGACCGGCACCCCGAGCTTTTGCGCCAGCAGCGTCGCGACATCGACATCGTAGCCGACAGGGTTGTTTTGTGCATCGCGAAAGCCGATCGGCTCGCCGCCGAGCGATACGCCGATGCGAATGGTGCCGCGTGAGCGGATGTCGTCAATCATGCCGGCAAGGGCCGGAAAAGCCGAACCGGCCACGATGGCCAGCGCGGCGAAGGCACGCACTACGGTTTTCATGGTTCCTCTCCTTATTTTCTAGTGACACGTTTTGCTGCCCGCAATTCGGGTGCGGGCATGGAATCCTTCCAGAGCCAGTAGCGGACCTCGCCCTCGCATCTGAAATTCACCACCTCGTGGTTCTGCTCGGCGTCGACGGCGTGGATGACCACTCCGGCCAGGAAGCCGGTGTCGAGTTCAGCCAGTTCCTCGACCGCCAGCGCGACCGCATCCGACAGGGATCGGCCAAGCTTCATGGCCAGCACGACGGTCCGTGCGGTGGCGCAGCGCATCGTCATCTCGCCGGTATGGGTGCACGCCGCCGCGCCATAGCGGCTGTCGGCGTAAAAGCCTGCGCCGGGAATGGGAGAATCGCCGAGCCGGCCCGGATATTTCCACGCCCAGCCCGAGGTCGAACTCGCGGCATGGACGCCGCGCCGCGCATCCGCCGACAGGAACACGGTGGTGTCGCGGACCCGCTCGGGATCGGTGATAGTACGGCTGAGCGGCGCCAGATCGATATCGGGGAATTTCGCCAGCTGTTGCGGTGTGAGTTCCTGTTGCAGCCGCTCCCACCAGACGCGCTTGCTGTCCTCGAACAAGACTTCGTCTTCGGCAAAACCGATTTCGCTGGCAAAGCGCCGCGCCCCTTCGCCGGTCAGCATCACATGCGGCAGGCGCTTCATTACCTGCTGCGCCAGGGCAGCGACCGCCAAGGTCCTTGGCACGGCGCCGACTGAACCGACCTCTCTTGTATTGCCGTCCATGACGCCGGCGTCGAACTCCATCTCGCCCAGCATGTTCGGCCAGCCGCCATAACCGACGCTGCGAACCTTGACCTCTTTCTCCACCATGCCGATGCCGGCAACCATCGCGTCCAGGCTGACGGCGCCATCGCGCAGCATTTGCACCGAGGTTTCGAATCCCGGCCATGCTTCGTTGTTGGCTAACAGCAGCATTCCTAGTCCTTGCGCATCTTGGAGAGAAACTGCGCAACCCGCGGCTGCGCCCGGCCGCCGTCCGCGGCGAAGAAACGATCCGTTGGCAGATCGACCACCAGCCTGCCCTTGTCGAGGAAGACGATGCGGTTGGAAATCTCGCGCGCGAATTCGATCTCGTGGGTGACGAACAGCATCGTCGTGCCTTGCGCGGCGAGCTTTGCCAGGATGGCCAGCACCTCGGAAGTCATTTCCGGGTCGAGCGCGCTGGTCACTTCATCGAGCAGCAGATAGCGCGGCTGCATGGCGAGCGCCCGGCAGATGCCGACACGCTGGCGCTGCCCGCCCGACAACTGCGCCGGGTAGGCGTTGGCCCGATCGGCGAGGCCGACGGACTCGAGCAGCTTGCGCGCCAGCGCCTCGGCCTCAGGGCGCGGCATCTTCAGCACCTCGATCGGGGCGAGCGTAATGTTCTGAAGCGCGCTCATATGCGGATAGAGGTTGAACAGCTGGAAGACGGTGCCTGAGCGCTTGCGCGCCTCGGCCAGCTCCTTCGGCTTGCTGACATCGAAATCGTCGACCGTGATGCGGCCCGACTTCAGCTTTTCGAGGCCGTTGATGCAACGGATCAGTGTCGACTTGCCGGACCCCGACGACCCGAGGATCGAGACCACTTCGCCGGGCGCGATCGTCAGGTCGACGCCGTCCAGCACAGTGACCTCGCCGAACGCTTTGTGCACGTTTTCGATCTTGAGCATGTTAAAGCCCCCGCCAGGCGCTGTGCGCCCGCAGGCGGTTTTCAAGACGCTCGCCAAGCAGGGCGACCAGCTTTGCCGCGCCATAGTAGAGCAGCCCGACGACGGTCCAGACCACGAACGGCTTCAAGGTTCGCATGTTGAGGATGTGGCCAATCTTGGTCAGGTCGACGACGCCGATGACAGAAATCAGCGACGTCACCTGAAGCTGGTTGACCAGCAGCGCGACGAGCGGGCCGACCGCGAAGGCGGCAGCCTGGGGCGAAACGATATGGCGCAGGACCTGCCACCGGGTCAGGCCGAAGACACGCGCGGCCTCGACCTGCTCGCGTTCGATCGACTCGATCGCCGAGACCGCGATGACATAGACGAATGCCGCGGTGTTCGCCGACAGAGTGATGGTCGCTGCGGTGACCGGCGTCACCCTTATATGCAACAGCGCCGGCAGGCCGAAGAACACCAGGAACAGCTGCACCAACACCGGCGAGTTCTTCAACAGCTCCGACAGGAAGGTGACGACCTGGGCCAGAACCGGCACACGGTAGAACCGCACCAGCGCCCAGCTCAGGCCAATCAGCAGTCCGATCAGAGAGGTGACGAGAAACAGCGCGACGTTGGTGCCGAGACCTTGCGCCAGCAGGATCAGGTCGTAGGAGGTGAAATCGCTGAACCGCATCAGCCGACCGCCTCCATCATGTCCCGATTGAGATGGCGGTGGAGCAGGGTGACGCCCAGCGAAACCAGATAAGTCAGGGCCGCATAGGCACAGAGCAGCACCACATAGACCTCGAAGGGCCGATAGGTCTGCGAGACCACGATCTGGGCTGAGCCGGTGAGCTCGTTGAGCGTGATGGTCGAGAGGATCGAGGACGTAAGGATCATGTTGATGAGCACGGATCCGAGCGGTCGCACGGAGGTGCGCAGCGCAATCGGCAGCACGATGCGGGTAAAGATCTTGCGCCTGGACAGGCCGCTCACTTCAGCGGCGTCGATGATGCCCTGGTCGATGGCGAGGATGCCGGCTCGAATGATGTCGGAGGCATAGGCGCCGCCGGCAATGGAAAGCGCCACGACGCCGGTGGTGAAGGCGTCGATGTAAATGCCGAGCTCGGGCAGGCCGTAATAGAAGAAGAACAGCTGGACGATGAACGGCACATTGCGGAAGAGATCGACGTAGACGAAGGCGATCCGTCGAAGCAGTGCCGAGGCGGAGGTGCGTGCGATCGCCACCAACGCGCCCATGACGACGCTTCCCACCAGCGACAGCGCGCAAGCCGCCGCCGTAAGTTCGGCGCCGCGCGCCAGAAAACCCAGATGCGGGAGCAGAATGGACAGATCGAAATGCACCGGCGATCCCCAGTGAAACCGGTTTCACTCTTTTGGCTTTCGCCTCGTCTGTCAAGATGCAGGGTCTGGTTGCCGGCCTGTGGCTTGCATTCGTTGCGATGATTCCGGTTCGCCTCATGCGCGCTATGTCTCAAGCGCCGGCAATTCGCCGCCGGCTTTCAGCTCGAGGACGCCGCCTATGCCAGCCGCGCGTCGCCGCAATCCCTCGGCCATGGCGGCTGGGGGCGGCGCCCTCGATTTTGCCGATCCCGGCGCCGGTGTCGGATTCGGCTACGTCACCAACCGCATGCTGGGTTTCGACGACGTCGATCCACGCCGCAAGGTGTTGATTGATGCCGTTTACGACGCGCTCTGACGTTGGGAGCCGTTATGCGCGGATGTTCCACATGGCGTCCGGCACAACCACCAGCTTGCCGACGAAATCCTTGGCGATGAAGTCGGCCTGCGCCTTGTGGAAATCGGACAGTTTGTAGACACCGCCGACCAGCGGCCGGATTTTCTTCGCTTCGATGTATCCAACGATGCGGCGGAAGTCGGCGCGCGTGCCCTGGCTCGATCCGTGCAGTTGCAGCTGCTTGAGATACATGGTCCTGAGATCGAGCTGCACGACCGGGCCGGCGATGGCGCCGGCGGTGGTGTAGCGGCCTTCAGGTCGCAGGATGCGCAGCAGGTCGTTGAAGATCGCGCCGCCGACGAGATCGGCGACCACATCGATCGGCTGGTCGCCAGTGGCTTCATTCACGGCGGCGGGAAGATCGGCAACCCCACGGGTAATGACCGCTTCGGCGCCGATGTCGCGCACCGCCTGCTCCTTGCCCTTGCCGACGACCGCATAGGGAATGGCGCCGCGCGCCCGCGCCAGCTGCACGATGCCGGAACCGACGCCGCCCGAGGCGCCGGTGACCAGCACGCGCTCGCCGGCTTTCAGCCCGGCGCGCTCCAGCATCTGTTCGCCGGTGAGGTAGGCGCAGCAGAAGGTGGCGAGTTCGACGTCGCTCATGTCAGTATCGACGAAATGCGCATTCTCGCGCGGCACCGTCTGGTACTCGGCGTACCCGCCGTCGCGACCGTGGCCCATATAGTCAATGTCGGCGAGGGAATCGTCGTCGCGGTTGTAGATCGAAAAATCGACCATTACCCGTTCGCCGATACGGCCCGGGGAAACGCCTTCGCCGACGGCAGCGATGGTGCCGACCGTGTCGGTGCCCTGGATGCGCGGGAAGGTAAGCGTGTTGCCTTGCCGCCGCCACGTCGACACGGCGGCAGCGTCCTCCTCCGTGCCATAGGCGCCCTGGCGTACCCAGACATCGGTGTTGTTCATACCGCAAGCGCTGACCTTAACCAGCACCTCGCCGGCGGCAGGCACAGGCACTTTCACATCGCTGCGATAGACGAGCTTTTCCGGTCCGCCATGCCCGGTGAGCAGCACGGCGGCCATGGTGGCGGGGAGGGTCTTGGTCATGGCATTCACGGTCGATCTCAGAGATTGGAAAACACGCTGTTGACGGCATCGGCGGTTTTCGAAACGACGATGTCGGCTTCCTCACGCGTCAGGCAGAGCGGCGGCGCGAAGCCTAGTATGTCGCCCTGCGGCATGGCGCGGCCGATGACGCCGCTGGCGGCAAGTGCTGTCGCCACTTGGGGCCCGATCTTGAGCGAGGCGTCGAAGAACACCCGGTCGTCCTTGTCGGCGACAAATTCGACTGCCGCCAGCATGCCATCGCCGCGCACGTCGCCGACATGTCTGTGACCGCCGACGGCCTTGGCCAGTTCGGCGCGGAAATAGGCGCCCCTCTCATCGGCGTTTGTCACCAGGTCCATCTCGTCGATCAGTTCGAGATTGGCGACACCTGCGGCGACGCAGATCGGATGCGCCGCATAAGTCCAGCCATGGCCGAGCGAACCGAGCTTGTCGGAGCCCTGCACCAGCACCTGCCACATCTTGTCGGCGACGATGACGCCCGACAGCGGCGCATAGGCCGAGGTCAGCCCCTTGGCGATGGTGATGAGGTCTGGCTTGATGCCGTAATGGTCGGAGCCGAACATGGTGCCCAGACGGCCGAAGCCCGTCACCACCTCGTCGGCGACCAGCAGCACGTCATACTTCTTCAGCACCGCCTGGATCTTCTCCCAGTAGCCGGCCGGCGGCGGCACGATGCCGCCAGTGCCGAGAATCGGCTCGCCGATGAAAGCGGCGACGGTTTCGGGACCTTCTGCCAGGATCATCTCCTCAAGCTTGTCGGCGCAATGCTGCGAGAACTGCTCCTCGCTCATCGAGCGGTCGGCGCGGCGGAAATAATAGGGCGCCTCGGTGTGCAGGACCGGTGCGCGCGGCAGGTCGAAGGCATTGTGGAACAGGTCGAGCCCGGTCAGTGATCCCGTCATCACGCCCGAGCCGTGATAGCCGCGCCAGCGCGAGATGATCTTCTTCTTCTCCGGCCGGCCCAGCACATTGTTGTAGTACCAGATCAGCTTGATGTTGGTTTCGTTAGCGTCGGAACCGGAGAGGCCGAAATAGACCCTCGACATGCCCTTCGGCGCGCGGTCGATGATCATCTTGGCCAGCGTGATCGACGCCTCGGTGCCGTGGCCGACATAGGCGTGATAGTAGGCGAGGTTCTTCGCCTGGGTGGCGATGGCATCCGCGATCTTTTGGCGGCCATAGCCGACATTGACGCAATAGAGACCGGCAAAGGCATCGATGCTCTTCTTGCCATTGTTGTCCCAGACGGTGACGCCTTCACCGCCGGCCATGATGCGGGTCGGGCTCTCGCCCCGCGCATGCGTGCCCATATGGGTCGAAGGATGGAAGAAATGGTCGCGATCCCAGGCGTTGAGTTCGTTGGATTGGTCGAGCATTTTTGACTCCTTGAGAAATCCGGGTGAGGCCTAAGCCACATCTAAACAGAGATATTTGAGATCTGTGAAAGCTTCGAGCCCATGGCGCGAGCCTTCGCGGCCGATGCCGGATTGCTTGACGCCGCCGAATGGGATCGGCGCGCCGGTGATCTTGACGCGGTTGATGGCGACCATGCCGTAGTCGAGCGCGCGGCCCAGGCGCTGCTGGCGGGCGCCGTTCTCGGCAACGACATAGGCAACCAGGCCGTATTCTGTGGCGTTGGCACGGGCGATCACTTCGTCCTCACTGTCGAACGGCGTGACGGCGGCGACCGGCCCAAAGGTCTCCTCGCGCATGATCAGCGCTTCGTCGCTGACATCGGCCAGCAGCGTCGGCTGGTAGAACAGCGGCCCGGCCTGATGCCGCTTGCCGCCGGTGAGACAGCGCGCGCCACGAGCGATGGCATCGGCGACCTGCTCTTCGACCTTTGCGACGGCACGCTCATGCATCAGCGGCCCGATGTCGATCTTGTCGGTAAGGCCGTTGCCGGTGCGCAGCGCCTCGATACGCCTGGCAAAAGCGGCGCAGAAGCGATCGTAGATCGGGCGCTGGACGTAGATGCGGTTGGCGGCGAGGCAGTCCTGGCCGGAGGTGGCGAATTTGGCATCGATGGCGATGCTCACCGCCTTGTCCAGATCGGTATCGGCAAAGACGATCAGCGGCGCGTGGCCCCCAAGCTCCATCACCAGCCGCTTCATCGTCGGCGCGCTTTGCGCCGCGATCAGCCGGCCGATCTCGGTCGAGCCGGTGAAGCTTATGGCGCGAACGCGCGGGTCCTCGCACATGCGACCGACAATGGTAGCAGCCTTGCCGGTGATGACATTGAAGACGCCGGCGGGCAGGCCGGCGCGCTCGCCGAGTTCAGCCAGCGCCAGCGCCGACAGCGGCGTCTCCGAGGATGGGTGTGCGACGATGGTGCAGCCGGCGGCGAGTGCGGCGGCCGCCTTGCGGGTCAGCATCGCCGCCGGAAAATTCCAGGGCGTGACGACGCCGACAACGCCGAGCGGCTCGCGCCGCACCATCATCTCGGCATTCGGCAGATGGCTGGTGACGCTCTCGGCGTTGAGGCGCTTTGCCTCTTCGGCATACCATTCGACGAAAGAGGCGGCATAGTCGATTTCGCCGAGCGATTCCTGCAGCGGCTTGCCCTGTTCCAAAGTCATCAGCAGGGCAAGGTCGTCTTTCGCCGCGATGATCAGCTCGAACCATTTTCGCAGAATTCTCGACCGCTCCTGCGGCAGCAGTGACCGCCAAGCCGGGAAGGCACGCGCGGCGGCACCGATTGCCCTTGTCGTTTGCTGCGCATCGAGCGCGGCGACAAACGCGACCGTCGCGCCTGTGGCCGGATCGGTGACTTCAAAGCTTTCGGCCGCTTCGCTCGCGGTCCAGTGACCGTCGACATAGGCGAGCTCGCGCAGCAGCCGGCGGTCGGAGAGGCGGTCGAGCGCCTCATGGCGATGCGAGCGGGCAAAATGCGCGGACATGGTCGAGGCCTCCCGGTTCGGACGATGCAGGAAGACTATCGGTCACATGCAGACAGAGAGACTGTTTCGACGCCCTGAAGGAGAGAGAGTCTCTCTATTGTGCCGTCCCGACAGACATTCTCTCCGGGCTTATGCCGACGCCGGCAACAGGTCGGCTATCGGTAGCACGATTTCGTCCTTCACCGTCTTGGTGACGATGTAGGTGAAGTAGCGGTCGATGCCGATCTCGCGCTCAAGCAAGCCGTCGACCAGCCGCTGATAGGCGTCGATGTCGCGCGCCATCACCTTCAAGACATAGTCGACGCCGCCACCGACCGACCAGCAGGCGACGATTTCGGGGATGTCGCGGATGACGCGTTCGAAGCGGTCGAAATCGGCCTGGCGATGGCTGGCCAGCGTCACCTCGATAAGCACGGTGGCGACCGGCGCCACGACGCGCATGGCGATCCTTGCGTGATAGCCCGAGACGATGCCGGCCTTCTCCAGCTTGCGCAACCGCATCCAGCACGGCGTCGGCGACAGCCCGACCTGTTCGGCCAGCGCCAGCTTGGTGATGCGCCCTTCGCGCTGGATGACGTCGAGTATCCTGAGGTCGATCGCGTCGAGTTTCGCTGATGTCATCGGCGTCCGCTTTTTTGTCGGCATCACCATGACGGCGCATTATTTCGATTGTCAATTGCACTGATTTCGATCTCTAATAAGTCATGACATTATGGCAACCCGACCCCACGCTCCTCCGCCGGCCAGCCTATCAATCGCTGGCCGACCAGTTCGCGCGCGCCATTCATGACGGGCGGCTGGCCAACGGCGCGCGGCTTCCAACGCATCGAAGGCTGGCAGACGATCTGAAACTGTCGGTGCAGACGGTCAGCCGCGCCTACGAAGAACTGATCCGGCGCGGCCTGATTTCGGGCGAGATCGGCCGTGGCAGCTTTGTCCAGACGCAGCGCCGCGACCCGGAGCCGCCCTATCTGCCGGAGCGCCTCGGCGAGGTCATCGATCTGTCAATCCTGAAGCCGGTCTGCGAGCCGATGCATTTGGAGCGACTGAAGCAGGCGCTGGGCTGGCTGGCCGAAAACCTGCCATCCAGTTCTGCGTTGTCGTTCCGGCCCAACATGGTGTTCCCGCGTCACCGCGCGGTGGCTGTCGAATGGCTGAAACTGTGTGGGCTCGACACCTCCGCACAGAATATCAGCCTGACCAATGGCGCGACCGCCGGGATGACCGTGGCGCTGATGAGCGTTGCGCCGCCGGGATCGACTGTCGCCACCGAGGCTATCGGCCACCACACGCTGGTGCCGCTGGCGCGCTATCTCGGCTTCAACCTCGAAGGGCTGCCGATCGACGGCAATGGCTTGATCCCCGAGGCGCTGGACGAGGCCTGCCGGCTCACCGACATTCGCGCGGTATTCGTGCAGCCCTCGGTGATCAACCCGACGGCGACGCTGATGGACGCCAGACGGCGCGAAGAGATCGCCGCGGTCGCGCGCAAGCACGACATCGCCATCATCGAGAACGATGTGCTGGGTCCCTTGGTGGAGGACCGGCCGCCGCCTGTCGCGGCCTTTGCACCGGAGCGCACGCTCTACGTCACGTCCTTCACCAAGATCACCGTACCTGGCCTGCGCATCGGCTATCTCGCAGCGCCGGATCGCTACGTCGCGGCGGTGGCCAACCGGCATCTAGTGTCGAACTGGATGGCGACGCCGCTGGTGGCCGAGATCGCCACCAAATGGGTGACCGACGGCACCGCGATGGAACTCGTCCGCTGGCAGCGCACGGCCTTACGCCGCCGCCAGGATATCGCCGCCGAGGTGCTGGCCGGGGTCGACTACCGCGCCAGGCGCGACGGGCTGCATGTCTGGCTGCAGCTGCCACCCGACCGCGCCGAGGAGAGTTTTGTCGCCCAAGCCCGTTTGCAAGGCGTGGCAATAGCGCCCGGCACCTCTTTTCGCATTTCGGATACGCCTTGGCACCCGGCGGTGCGCATCTCGCTAGGCTCGACCACCGAGGGGGAACTGCGCGCCGGCTTAGGCGTTGTCACCAAGCTGCTGCTTGGCGATCCGGAGCATCTGCTGCTCGCTATCTGAGCGGAAATTGCCCTGAAATCATGCAGCGCCGGAAATATTGTCATGATTTTATTTTCCCAATTGACATGATTTGGCGCGTTCCCCATCGTTAAGGGCACAGGCTTCTCCAGCAGGGGAAATTCATTTGTCCACACCCATCATCAAGGTCGACGCCATTTCGAAGAGCTTCGGCTCGTTCAAGGTGCTGGACGGCCTGTCGATGCAGGTCATGCCCGGCGAGAAGCTGGCGCTGATCGGCCCGTCCGGCTCGGGCAAGACGACGATCCTGCGCATCCTGATGACGCTGGAGAAGATCGACGGCGGCCATATCCAGATCGATGGCGAGCAGCTCTACCACATGGAGCGCAACGGCCAGCTGCTGCCCGCCGACGAGCGGCACCTGACCAAGATGCGGCAGAAGATCGGCATGGTCTTCCAGCTGTTCAATCTGTTTCCGCACAAATGTGTCATGGATAACGTCACGCTGGCGCCGATGCTGACCAAGGGCACGCCTCGCGCCGCCGCTGAAAAGCGGGCCATGGAACTGCTCGACATGGTCGGCATGGCCGACAAGGCGAAGTCGATGCCGGCGCAGCTGTCCGGCGGCCAGAAGCAGCGCGTGGCGATTGCCCGTGCGCTGGCATTGTCGCCGAAGATCATGCTGTTCGACGAGGTGACGTCGGCCCTCGATCCGGAGCTGGTCGAGGAGGTGATGAATGTCATGCGCAAGCTCGCCGCAGAGACCGACATGACCATGCTGCTGGTCACCCACGAGATGGGCTTTGCCCACGACTTCGCCGACCGCGTGCTGTTCTTCGACCGCGGCAAGATCGTCGAAGAGGGCAAACCAGACGAGATTTTCCGCCATCCAAAGCAGGAGCGCACGCAAGGCTTCCTGAAGAAGATCATCGCGGCCGGACATCGTGTCTGACCGCTTTGCGGGGCGGAAGACCGCCCCAGACAAAACCAAGAAGACAACAAGGAGTTGGGAACAATGAAGAAACTTGGCATTCTGGCCGGCGTCGCCGGTCTCGCACTGACGGCGGTGCTCGCCGCGTCGAGCACCGGTTCGGCCGATGACGGCAAGCTCGAGCAATTGAAGGCACAGGGCTTTGCCCGCGTCGCCATCGCCAACGAGCCGCCCTATACTGCGGTCGCTGCCGACGGCAAGGTTTCGGGTGCGGCGCCCGACGTGGCGCGCGAGGTCTTCAAGCGCCTCGGTGTTGCCGACATCGTCGCTTCCATTTCGGAGTATGGCGCGATGATTCCCGGCCTGCAGGCCGGCCGCTTCGACGTCGTCACCGCCGGCCTGTTCATGAAGCCGGAGCGTTGCGCGGCGGTCGTCTATTCCGAGCCGGTGCTGTGCGACGCCGAGGCGATGCTGGTGAAGAAGGGCAATCCGAAGGGCTTCAAGAGCTACGAGGACGTCGCCAAGGACACGTCGGCCACCATCGGCGCGCCGGGCGGCGGCACCGAGGAGAAGCTGGCGCTCAACGCCGGCGTGCCGCGCGAGCGCGTCATCGTCGTGCCGGACGGCCAGAGCGGCCTGAAGATGCTGCAGGACGGTCGCATCGATGCCTATTCGCTTCCCGTCCTGTCGATCAACGACCTCGTCAAGAAAGCCAACGATCCGAACCTCGAAGTCATCGCCCCGGTGGTCGGCGCGCCGGTCTATTGCGACGGCGCCGCCTTCAAGAAAGGCGATGAGGCCCTGCGCGATGCCTTCGATGTCGAGCTCGCCAAGCTGAAGAAATCCGGCGAGTTCGCCAAGATCATCGAGCCCTACGGCTTCTCGGCCGCAGCCGCGATGTCGACCACGCGGGACAAGCTCTGCGCGGCGAAATAGCGCCGTTTTTGCCTTCTCCCTGTTCACGGGGAGAAGGTGGCCCGAAGGGCCGGATGAGGGGCGGCGCCAGGTTCTGAGAATTTAGCGCTGCCCCTCATCTGCCTGCCCGTCCTCCGCAGCAGCTGCGCTGCAGCTTCGGAGGGTGGACTGGCATCTTCTCTCCGTGAACGGGGAGAAGGAAGCTAACCGCCAACGTTGGAACCCGAATGACCCAGTGGTCCGGCTACCTCGGCCTGATATTGCAGGGAGCGCTTGTCACCATCGAGCTGACGCTGATGGGGTCGGTGCTCGCCCTGATCATGGCCTTCCTCGCCGGCATGGGCCGCGTGTCGCGCTTCTTTGCGCTGCGCTGGCTGGCCACCGCCTATATAGAATTCTTCCGCGGCACCTCGATCTTCGTGCAGCTGTTCTTTGCCTATTTCGTGTTGCCGTTGATCGGCCTCGAACTGACCCCGCTGCAGGCGGGTGTGCTGGCGCTGGGCCTCAATGTCGGCGCCTATGCGGCCGAGGTGGTACGCGGCGCCATCCAGTCGGTCGGCCGCGAACAATATGAAGCCTGCATCGCGCTCAACCTCGGCCGCTGGCAAGGTATGCGCCATGTCATCCTGCCGCAGGCGCTACTGGTCATGCTGCCGACCTTCGGCAACAATGCCATCGAACTGCTCAAGGCGACCTCCGTGGTGTCGCTGATCTCGCTCGCCGATCTCACCTTTCAGGCGCAGGTCGTGCGCTCGCAGACCGGCAACACGCTGGCGCCGTTCACCACCATCCTGATCATCTATTTCGCCCTGGCGCTGATCATCTCCTGGGGCGTGCGTTCTCTGGAACGCCGCATGGCGCGCGGCCTCGACGGGGTGCGCGTCTGATGGCCAATGCCCTTCTGATAAATTGGGCCTCCTGATGGATTGGGATTGGAACTTCGTCTGGGAGATCCTGCCGACGCTGATCCAGGGCGTGAAGATCACCATCCTGGCAACGCTGCTCGGCTCCGTGCTGGCCGCTATCGTGGGTCTGGGCATCGCGCTGGCGCGACGCTCGCCCAACAAGGTCCTGTCGCGCACCGTCGGCTGGGCGGCCGAATTCATCCGCGGCACGCCACTTCTGGTGCAACTTTATTTCATCTTCTATGTCCTGCCGGATTTCGGCATCCTGTTGCCGCCGCTGGTCGCCGGCGTCATCGGGCTCGGCCTGCACTACGGCACCTACACGGCGGAAGTCTATCGCGCCGGCATCGACAACGTGCCGCGCGGCCAGTGGGAGGCGGCCAAGGCCTGCAATCTGAGCGCCACGCAGACCTGGACCAACATCATCATTCCGCAAGCGATCCCACCGATGATCCCGGCTTTGGCCAATTATTTCATCGCCATGTTCAAGGAGACGCCGCTCCTATCGGCGATCACCGTGCTGGAGCTGATGAACCAGGCCAAGAGCGTCGCCAACACCTACTACCGCTACATTGAGCCGATCACGCTGGTCGGCGCTTTCTTCCTCGTTATCAGCCTCTTCTCGGTCGTGCTGCTGCGCTGGCTGGAACATCGCTACGGCAAGATCGAAAGGTAATTCTCAAGATGAAACCGCTGCCCGAGATCAGGCTGATGCCGACAAGGCCGGCGCTCGACGCGCGTCCGCTGGAAAAGCGCGTCGGCCTGATCATCCTTGCCACCGACCACACCAGCGAGCCGGACTTTCGCCGCATGGTGGCGAGCGAGCGGGTCGGCGTCTATGTCGCGCGCATTCCCTACAAGAATCCAACCACGCCCGAGAATCTCCGCAAGATGCAGCCCGAGCTGGCGGCGGGTGCTGCCCTCATCCTGCCCGATGAGCCGCTCGACGCGATCTGCTACTCCTGCACCTCGGCCTCGGTGGTGATTGGCGACGCTGAAATCGAGGCCGCGATCCAGTCTGCCAAGCCGGGTGTTCCCGTCGTCACGCCGCCGATGGCCGGCGTGCGCGGGCTGCAGGCGCTGGGCGCGAAAAAGATCAGCATCCTCACCCCCTACACCGTCGAAACCTCCAGGCCGATGGCAGCTTACTTCGCCGAGCGCGGCTTCGAGATCGTCAGCTTCACCTGTCTCGGCTTCGAGGACGATCGCGAGATGGCGCGCATTGCGCCGGCAGCGATTGTCGATCTCGCACGAGAGGCGACACACGCTGAGGCCGATGCACTGTTCGTGTCCTGCACCGCATTGCGCGGAGCGCTCGCGGTTCCCGGCATGGAACAGGCGATCGACCGCCCGGTCGTCACCAGCAATCAGGCCAGCGCCTGGAATTGTTTGCGGTTGTGTGGCGACGGGACGTCGCATCCCGAATTTGGCCGTCTGATGACGCTGCCTTTGCCGCGCGATTGACGATCATGACGACAGTCACCCTTAACGATATTCGTGCCGCCCGGGAGCGAATTGCCGGCAAAATCGAACGCACGCCGACAGGGTTATCTCACAGCCTTTCCGAACGACTGGGCATCCCCGTCCACCTCAAGCTTGAACACCGCCAGACCACCGGCAGCTTCAAGCTGCGCGGCGCCTCGAATGCCGTTGCTTCGCTGAGCGCCGAGGAGAAGGCGCGCGGCGTGGTCGCGGCGTCGACCGGCAATCATGGCCGTGCGCTGGCCCATGCTGCGAAGCTCGAAGGCATGCGTGCGGTGATCTGCATGTCGCGACTGGTGCCGGGCAACAAGCTCGACGAAATCCGTCGGCTTGGCGCGGATGTCCGCATCATCGGCAACAGTCAGGACGAGGCGCAGCAGGAGGTCGAACGGCTGGTGGCGCAGGAGGGACTGGTGATGCTGCCGCCCTTCGACCACCCGGCCATCATCGCCGGGCAAGGCACGCTCGGACTGGAGATGATCGAGCAGGTCCCGGATGCCGCTCTCGTCCTGGTGCAACTCTCCGGTGGTGGACTCGCCTCGGGCATCGCCGCCGCCGTCAAGGGCGTCAGCCCCGGGACAAAAATCATCGGCGTTTCGATGGCGCGTGGTGCTGCGATGAAGGCGAGCCTGGATGCCGGTCGCCCGGTCGAGGTGGAAGAACTGCCGACGCTGGCGGATTCGCTCGGCGGCGGCATCGGTCTCGGCAACCGGCTGACCTTCGCCATGTGCCGCGATCTGCTCGACGACGTCATCCTGCTCAGCGAGGACGAGATCGCCGCCGGCATCCGCCATGCCTATGAACAGGAGCGCGAGATCGTCGAAGGCGCCGGAGCGGTCGGCATCGCTGCGCTACTCGCCGGCAAGGTCAGGGCGACCGGGCCGGTGGTCGTTCTTCTCTCGGGCCGCAATATCGACATGAACACGCATCGCAAGATCGTCTGCGGTGACGCAATCGCGGAGCGCGCGGCATGAAAACTCTCCCACGCCGAATTCCCGCCCACCCCCCTCTGTCCTGCCGGACATCTCCCCCGCAAGGGGGGAGATCGGCAGCTTCGATGCGGTCGCTATTCTTGCTGCGCTGGAGATTGGAGAAGGCAGGAGTGCAGTCCAATCTCCCCCCTTGCGGGGGAGATGGCCGGCAGGCCAGAGGGGGGTGTGACGGAACACTATCCTTCGTGGTGCGCGCTAGTACGGAGCGCGACACATGAGTCCGATGACCATCCTCACCGAGAAGGAACTGCGCACAATCGTGCCGCTCGATCTCGACGCGGTCGCCTGCGTCGAAAACGCTTTCCGCGCGCTCGCCACATTGCCGGTGGCGATGCCGCCGATTCTGCGGTTGGACATTCACGAGCAGCGCGGCGAGGTGGATGTGAAGTCCGCCTATGTGCCAGGAATAGACGGTTTCGCCGTTAAGATAAGCTCCGGCTTCTTCGACAATCCGAAGCTCGGTCTGCCCAGCGGGGGCGGCATGATGGTGTTGCTCTCGGCAAGAACCGGTGTGGTCGAGGCGCTGCTGCTCGACAATGGCTATCTCACAGATGTCCGCACCGCTGCTGCCGGCGCCGTCGCGGCGAAGCATCTGTCGCGGCCGGATTCGTCCGTCGCCGCAATCTTCGGCGCCGGCGTGCAAGCCGGGCTGCAACTCGAAGCACTCATGTTGGTGCGGCCGATCGCCGAGGCACGTATCTGGGCGCGCGATGCGGTCAAGGCGGAGACGGCCGCAGGCGCGCTGCGCGAAAAGCTCGGCATTCTCGTGCGCGCCGAGCCGGATGCAGCCAAAGCAACCATCGGCGCCGACATCATCGTCACCACCACGCCGTCGACCGAGCCGCTGATCAAGGCCGGCTTTGTCGTTGCCGGGCAGCACATCACCGCCATGGGCTCGGATGCCGAACACAAGAACGAGATCGCGCCGGCGATCCTGCGCATGGCCGATCTCTATGTCGCCGACAGCGCCAAGCAGACACGGCGTCTGGGAGAACTGCATCACGCCATCGCATCGGGCGTGATGGGAGCCGATGCCGCGGTCACCGAACTCGGCCAGATCATCGCCGGCGAACGGCACGGAAGGCGCTCACCCAGCGACATCACCATCGCCGACCTCACCGGCACCGGCGTGCAGGATACGGCGATCGCCACGCTCGCTCGCAACCGGGCGCGGGCGGCCAATGCCGGAACCATTTTTGAAAGCTGATGCTGGCCAAAGCGTGATCCGGAAGTGGAACCCGGTTTTTCCCAGAGATCACGTTCAAACAAGAACGACGAGCCTGTTTCCAACAAAGTTGAAACAGGCTCCAGGCCCAACAAACGAGGACCAAGAACAATGCAGCCGAACCTAAAATTCTCGCGTGGCGAATTTGCGGATCGCCTCGCCAAGACGCGAAAAGCCATGGAGGGGAAAGGCGTCGATCTGCTTGTTATCAGCGACCCATCCAACATGGCCTGGCTGACCGGCTATGATGGCTGGTCGTTCTATGTGCATCAGGCGGTGATCGTGCCACCATCGGGCGAGCCGGTCTGGTACGGTCGCGGCCAGGATGCCAATGGCGCCAAGCGCACCGCCTATCTCGCGCATGACAACATCGTCGGCTATGCCGACCACTACGTGCAGTCGACCGAGCGCCACCCGATGGATTTTTTGGCAAGCGTGCTTAGTGATCGCGGCTGGGGCAAGCTGACCGTCGGCGTCGAGATGGACAATTACTGGTTCTCGGCTGCCGCCTTCGCCGCGTTGCAGAAGCACCTGCCCAACGCCCGCTTCGTCGACGCGACAGCGCTGGTCAATTGGCAGCGCGCGGTGAAGAGCCCGACTGAAATCGACTATATGCGCAAGGCGGCTCGGATCGTCGAAGCCATGCACCAGCGCATCGTCGACAAGATCGAAGTAGGCATGCGCAAATGCGATCTGGTCGCCGAGATCTACGATGCCGGCACGCGCGGTGTCGATGGCGTCGGCGGCGACTATCCGGCGATCGTGCCGCTGCTGCCGTCGGGCGCCGACGCCTCGGCGCCGCATCTCACCTGGGACGACCAGCCGATGAAGTCGGGCGAGGGCACCTTCTTCGAGATCGCCGGCTGCTACAACCGCTACCATTGCCCGCTGTCGCGCACCGTCTTTCTCGGCAAGCCGACACAGGAATTCCTCGATGCCGAGAAGGCGACACTGGAAGGCATGGAGGCGGGGCTGGCGGCGGCAAAGCCCGGCAATGCCTGTGAGGACATCGCCAACGCCTTTTTCGCCGTGTTGAAGAAATATGGCATCGTCAAGGACAACCGCACCGGCTATTCCATCGGTCTCTCGTATCCGCCGGATTGGGGCGAACGCACCATGAGCCTGCGCCCCGGCGACCGCACCGAACTCAAGCCTGGCATGACCTTCCATTTCATGACCGGTCTCTGGCTGGAGACCATGGGACTGGAAATCACCGAATCCATCCTGATCACCGAAACCGGTGTAGAGTGCCTCGCCAATGTACCGCGCAAACTGGTGGTGAAGAATTGAGCCCGATGCCTAGCCTCCGCCCTTCCCCGATCGCCCCGACCGTCGATTTCGACAAGGACGGCGTGCAACATGGTTTCCTGCGCCTGCCCTACAGCCGCGACGACTCGGCCTGGGGTTCGGTGATGATCCCGATCTGCGTCATCCGCAACGGCAAGGGGCCGGCCGCGCTGCTCACCGGCGGCAACCATGGCGACGAGTATGAGGGGCCGCTGGCGCTCTACGATCTCGCCCGCACGCTCGATCCCAAACAGGTCAGCGGCACGGTGATCATCGTGCCGGCGATGAACTATCCGGCCTTTCGCGCCGGCACCCGGACGTCGCCGATCGACAAGGGCAACATGAACCGCTGCTTTCCCGGCCGTCCCGACGGCACGGTGACCGAGAAGATCGCCGACTACTTTCAACGCGAACTGCTGCCGCGCGCCGACCTCGTCTTCGATTTCCACTCCGGCGGCAGGACGCTGGATTTCGTGCCCTTCTGTGCCGCCCACACGGTGCCCGACAAGGCGCTGGAGCAGAAAGCCTTCGACGCGGTCGCCGCGTTCTCGGCCCCGTTCTCGATGCGCATGATCGAGATTGACTCCGTCGGCATGTATGACACGGCGGCCGAGGAATTGGGCAAGGTCTTCGTCAGCACCGAGCTTGGCGGCGGCGGCACCTCGCGTGCCCAGACCGTGCGGATCGCGCGGCGCGGCATCAACAATGTGCTGCGCCATGCCGGTATCCTTGATGGTGCGGTCGAGAAGGGCAGAACTCAGTGGCTCGACATGCCGTCAGGCGATTGTTTCTCCTTCGCCGAGGACGACGGCATGATCGAGACCATGGTCGATCTCGGCGAGCCTGTGAAAGAAGGCGCGGTGCTGGCGCGCATCCATTCCACCGGCCGCACTGGCATCGCCCCGCAGGAGATCAAGGCAAAAATGTCCGGCATGCTGGCTGCGCGGCATTTCCCCGGCCTGGTCAAAGCCGGTGACTGCGCGGCCGTCCTGGCCGTTTTGGTTTCATCGTGATTTCGCATAGAACGCCGCGCGAATATCAGTCGGTCTGGATCCAGACCGACTTGGTCTCCAGATACTCGTGCAGATGCTCGATGCCGCCCTCGCGGCCATAACCCGACATCTTCATGCCGCCGAACGGCACCGCCGGGTCGATGGCATGGTACATGTTGACCCAGACCGAGCCGGCCTTGACCCGGCGCGCAAGCTTGTGGGCGGTGCCCAGATGCGTGGTGAAGATGCCGGCGGCCAGGCCATAGGGCGTCGCATTGGCGCGCGCCACCGCTTCGTCGAGCGTGTCGAAGGGCATCGCCGAAATCACCGGGCCGAAAATCTCCTCGCGCGCGATGGTCATCTGGTCCGACACGGCGCCGAAGACCGTCGGCGCAATGAAGTTGCCGCCATCGTAGAGCTCGCCGGTCAGCCGCGAGCCACCGGCGACCAGTTCGGCGCCTTCGTCGCTGCCGGCCCTGATATAGCCCTCCACCTTGCCTGCCTGCCTGGCATTGATGAGCGGTCCGATTTCCGTCTCTGCCTCGATGCCATGGCCGATCCGCAGTCTGCCGGCGAAATCGGCGAGCCGGCGGACGAACTCGTCATGGATTTCGCGCGCCACGAACAGCCGCGAGCCGGCAATGCAGATCTGGCCCGAATGCACGAACACCGCCATCGCCGCGATCGGAACAGCCTTGTCGATGTCGGCGTCGCGGCAGACGATGATCGGCGACTTGCCGCCGAGCTCCAGCGAAACGCGCTTGAGGTTAGCCACGGCTGCCCGCGCGATGGCCTGGCCGGTCAGCGTCGATCCGGTGAAAACGATCTTGTTGACGTCTGGATGTTCGGCGAGCCGCGCACCGGCTTCGGCCCCGGTGCCGGTGACGACGTTGACGACGCCGTCGGGCACGCCGGCTTCCTGCATCAGTTGCGCGATCAGCAGCGGCGTCAGCGACGCATCCTCGGACGGTTTCAGCACGATGGTGCAGCCTGTCGCCAGCGCCGGCGCGATCTTCCAGATCGAGGCGGCGGTCGGCGCGTTCCAGGGAATGATCGCACCAACGACGCCCACCGGCTCGCGCCGGGTGAAGGTGACGATCTCGCCGGGAATCGAATTGTCGATCGTCTCGCCATGCAGCGCCGTCGCCATGCCGGCATAGAAGCGCAGCATGCCGATGACGCGGCGCCGGTTGGCGAGCGTGCGCGTGATCGGCAGTCCCATATCGAGCGTGTCGGAAACGCTGAGCTCTTCCCAATGCGTCTCGAAGAGATCGGCGATCCTGAGCAGCACGCACTGCCGCTCGTAGGGCGAGAATTTGGACCATGGGCCTTCGAAGGCCGCGCGCGCGGCGGCCACCGCCGAGTCGATATCGGCAGCCCCGCCGCGCGGCACTGTCGCCAGCACCTCGCCTGTTGCCGGATTGAGTGCCTGCATGCCGTGGCCGGACTGCGCCGCGACCCACTTGCCGCCAATGAACATCGGTCGGAATTCGCCATGGTAAAGCGCCGTGGCCTTCGCCTTCGGGTCGAAGTTCAGCGTCATCTCTTCCTCCTCGCAATTCCGTGGCGACTATTACTCCCGCCGCCGACCTCAAACAAGGAAAGCTAAAGGGCGCTCGGACAATCAGATTGCGCGGACTTCCCGATCACGCCAGCCGCTAGAGCGTGATCCAGAAAAGTGGGAAACGGTTTTCGGAAAAGATCATGCTTCGACAAACGGCATCTAGAAAATCACCGGCATCTAGAAAAATCATCGCGAGTTGTCGGAGCGCGTCGCTGAAAGCTCAAGGAGGCAAGCCCGATCATTGCCCACGGCGACCGCGATGCCGGCATTGCAGACGAGAGCGCAACAGGTAGTCGCCAGCCGCCACCCAGCGCTCACCCGTGGCCGGATCGATCGTGGCCGTTCCAGCCGGCTTCACCGTGACAGAGGTTTCGCGCGCCGCTTCGCTGCAATCGCTGTTGGATGACTGCACGCGGAAGCAAGATCGGTCGAGCGGCCTCGCGACTTGCAAACATTGACAGATTGAGCCGCAACCGACGGTGCCTGGCATTCGATCGAGCACGCCGGTCCGTCACTCCGGAAGGCCGGCCTTTCGGAAGCCATCGACGAAATGGTCGAGCGTGGCCGTGTCGCGGAACGGCTCCGTCTCGACCCAGTGGCTGGTGGTGAAATGTGGGTTCGCGACAAGGAACAGGTCGACCTCGGCGCGCGCCTCATCGATCCGGCCGAGTTGCGCAAGGCTTGCCGCAAGGAAACGGCGCGAGCTTGTCCGATACGTCTCGTCCCGGCGCGTCGTCTCGACGGCGGCTTCATAGTCGCGCGCCGCATATTGCGCCTGGCCGAGCGTCAGGTAGTACCAGCTTGCCGGAAACGGGTTCAGCCGGAACGCCTTGCCGATATAGTCGAGGCCGTCCTCGACGCGCCCGGCCAGGACCGCGATGTCGGACAATGTCGCCCAGGCATCGGCCTCGTTCGGGTCGAGTTCGAACGCCTTGGCAAATCCCACATCCGCTTCGTCGAATCTGCGCTCATAGGCAAGCAGGTTGGCAAGCACCCAGTGGCAGCCGGCATCGTTGGGATCGATCGCCACAGCCTTGCGCGCCAGTTCCAGGGCAAGGCCGCGGGCAGGCTCAATGGGCTCTCCCCAATGCACCCATCCCATCCAGTGGTTCATGGCAAGCCAGCGATAGGCTTCGGCATAGTCCGGATCGAGCGCAAGCGCGCGCGTCAGCAACAGATGCGCTTCGCGCGCCGTCTCCGGCGAGACGTCGATCAGGTTGCGGGCCCGCACGCACAGATCGTAGGCCTCGAGATTTCGGGGCCGATTGCGCGGCAGCGGCGCGCGCAGCCGGCCAAGCAGCGCCTCGACGATCTTGGCCGTCACCTCGTCCTGAACGGCAAAGATATCTTCCAGGCCGCGATCGAAGCGGTCTGCCCATAAGTGCTCGCCGCTCAGCGCGTCGACCAGCTGGGCGTTGATGCGCACGCGCCCGGCGGCGCGTCTGGCGCTGCCCTCCAACAGATAGCGCACGCCAAGTTCCCTGGCGACCTCGCGCACATCCACCGCCTTGCCCTTGTAGGCAAAGGTCGAGTTGCGCGCGATGACGAACAGGCCGCCGATCCTCGACAGGTCGGTGATCAGGTCTTCGCTCAACCCGTCGGCAAAGGCTTCCTGCTCGGGGTCGTTGCTGAAATTGGCAAAGGGCAGCACGGCTATCGACGGTTTGGCGGGCAGCGGCAAAGCCTGTCGCTTCTCGTCGCCGAGCTGTTCGATGGCGCCGGCGAAGCGATAGCCGACGCGCGGAACGGTCGATATCCATTCTCCGCCGTTCGTGGCCGGACCCAGCAGCTTGCGCAATTGCGCAATCTGGACGGTGAGGTTGCCTTCCTCAACGGCGGTGCCTGGCCATGCCGCATCCATCAACTCGGCCTTGGCCACGATCTCGCCGGGCCGGGCGACGAGCGCCGCCAGCAGCTGCAGTCCGCGGTGGCCGGCGGCGACGGGAACTTGGTCCCGAAGGAGCGTTCCCGCACCCGGATCGAGCACGAACGGACCAAAGGCAAAGCGCGATCCCTGCATAACGCGCATCTATAGAGCAATTCCAGGAAAGGTGTGAAGGCGGTTTTCCCACGGGAAAGCGCAGAGCGCTTCACGGACGTATGGCGTCAAAACAAAGAGTTGAGCACCTCGTCGTTTCGATGAATCGGCGAGGTGCTCTAACTGCTTTGGAACTTTTGAGAACTATTTGGCCGCGCTTAATTACGGCGCCGTCCGCATGCGGCAGAATTCAACCTCTTTCAAGCCGAGGGCTGTCGCCCCTCAAACCGAATGGAGGTTGCCATGAACGATACCCTTGCTTCTGCTCGTGCAGCCTTGCCGGAAAAGGCGGTGTCATCGGGCCGGCGTCCGACGGGCCCGCGGGGCATGATCGCGGCCTGGCGCGAGCGGATACGCTTTCGCTGGGACCTCAAGCAGATGGCGGAGACCAATCCGCACCTGATCGACGATATCGGTCTGACCAGACGCCAGGTCGAGGCCGAAATCGTCAAACGCTTCTGGCAAGTGTGAGCTGATGTCGCGGATAAGACCCGCCCGCCTGTTTGGGCGTACCGCGGCGTTTTGCCGGCATTTGCACTTGCCGGAACGTGCCGATCCTGCTTCGAAGCCGGCATGAGCGCCGAAGACGCGACGTCACCGCCGGAGAACCACATCGCATGGGCCGCGATGGCCGGCATCATCGCGACAGTTACGGTGTTCGCCATAGCACAGGGGCTGACGTATCCGCTGCTCAGCTTCATCCTGGAACGGCAAGGGACGACACCGGGCCTTATCGGCCTCTCGGCCGCGATGACGCCTCTGGGTTTCATTATATCGTCGCTCTTCACGCCGGCGCTGGTCCGGCGGGTGGGCGCGGCGCGCTTTGCGGTTGTGTGTTCGATCCTGGCAGCAACCGTCCTGATCGCGATTGCCTGGACGCAGGATGTATGGGCCTGGATGCCGTTGCGCTTCCTGCTCGGCTTCTTTGCCAATCCGCTTTACGTGATCAGTGAAACCTGGCTGGTCTCGATCACACCCGCCGCACGCCGAGGTCGCATCATGGGCCTATACTCCTCCATCGTTTCCGCCGGCTTTGGCCTCGGCCCGCTGTCGCTAGGCTTGGTCGGCACGCAAGGATGGCCACCCTTCATCATCGGCAGCGCGGCCTTCCTTGTCTGCGGCCTGATCGTGCTTGCCGTCGCGCCACGCCTGCCCGACATGCCGCGTGAGGGCGAAGCGGTGTCGGTCGGCGGCTTCTTCGCGCTGGCGCCGCTGCTCTTGTTCGCAGTCTTCACGGCTGCCGCCTTCGAGCAAGTCCTGCTTTCGCTGTTCGCGGTCTATGGTGCCGCGCTCGGCAGCACTGAGCAGCGCATCGCTTCGCTCATCACCTGTTTCATCGCCGGCAATGCCGTGCTGCAGGTCGTGCTTGGGCGCGCCGCCGAACGGTTTGGCTCGAAGCCGATGATGCTGTTCTGTGTCCTGGCTTGCCTGGCCGGTTGTTTGCTGTTGCCGTTGCTCTTCGCTACATGGCTTGTCTGGCCGCTCTTCTTCGTCTGGGGCGGGGTCTCGTTCGGGATCTACACGCTGTCGCTGATCCAGCTCGGCGAGCGTTTCACCGGTCAAGCCTTGATCGCCGGCAATGCCGCCTTCGCGTTCGTATGGGGGGTAGGCGGCATCGTCGGCTCACCCGTGGCCGGGCTGGCGATGCAACTGACCGGACATCAGGGACTGCCATTGTCGCTTGGCCTGCTGTGCTGCGTGCTGGTGGTGTTTCTGCTGGCGGAGTTACGGCGGGTTGACCGCGTTCAGGCGTAAGGCTTGCCTGCCATTGCGGCCTTCAGGCCGATGCTGCCCTTGTCGACAATAGCGAGAAAGGCCGGACCCGCCTCGTCGCCGTCCTGGGTTTCTCGAAGCGTCCGATCCGCCTCGATGAACGCCACGGCCGCCAGGCGGGTGTCGGGGTCTGCAGCTTACGCCCGCCGCCTTCGGATAGTGCCACCATTAGGATATCCCAGCTCGTCGCGTTCGCTCTCGCTCGCGCCGACGCCGGCCCAGTCCGGACCAGCAATGTCTTCAGCTGCCATGTCTTCAAACCTCGATGTCAGGCGAAAACGCGGCCGCCGTAGAAACTCGGCGGCCGCCAATGGCGACGCTATATTCGCCCGAGAACAACCAGAATGATCACGATGATCAGCACCAGCCCGAGGCCACCGCCGCCATAGTAACCAGTGCCGTAGAACGGGCCGCCGCCGAGGCCGCTGAAGCCGCCGAGCAACGCGATGATCAGGATGATAATAAGAATGGTACCCAGGCCCATATGCCGTCTCCTTCGCTGCCGCGCCGTTCACGGCGCGGCTCGAAGAACTAAACTCCCAGCAAGCCTTCCTGTTCCCCGGCGATTTTCATCCGACGGCTAAGGAACGAAAGCCATCATGACGGCGTTTGCTGA
This sequence comes from Mesorhizobium sp. M0862, assembly GCF_040319795.1. Lineage (NCBI taxonomy): Bacteria > Pseudomonadati > Pseudomonadota > Alphaproteobacteria > Hyphomicrobiales > Phyllobacteriaceae > Mesorhizobium > Mesorhizobium sp. M0862. Next base: position 90,004 of record NZ_JAMYOJ010000010.1, on the reverse strand, counting down.
GGTTCAGGCGCAAGCTGCGCGTGCATCGCGCGCCAGGCGGCGCGTAGAATTCAGAATTTACGCGGGATTGCCTTTAGGCGGCCGGCCGCTCCTCCACCTGAACGCGCGGCAGGCGTGACGCCGGGCTTACGCTGGAAGGCGAGCTGAAACGTGTCGTCATCTGAAGCCGAATTGGTCGACGACGAGTTTTGGCCCCGCACCATTCCCAGTCGAGCTGAACCGGCAGCAGCTCACGTCGCCTTGCCGGCCGGCGCGCCTATGTCTTCCTCGGCAATATCGTCGAACGATGCGTAGTTCATGTTGTAGAGCCTGGCATAGAGGCCCTTGGCCGCCATCAGCTGCTCGTGATTTCCGCTCTCGACGATCTCGCCGTTCTGTAAGACGATGATGCGGTCGGCGCCGCGTATGGTCGCCAGCCGGTGCGCGATGACCAGCCCGGTGCGGCCTTCCAGCAGCGTGACCAGTGCCTTCTGGATCAGCATCTCGGTGTAGGAATCGATGCTCGCCGTGGCCTCGTCCAGCACCAGGATTTTCGCATCGGCGACCAGCGCCCGGGCGAAACTGATCAGCTGGCGCTGGCCGAGGGACAGATTGCCGCCGCGCTGTTCGAGCTCGGTGTCGTAGCCATCGGGCAAATGCTTGATGAAGTCGTGCGCGCCAACGGCTTGCGCGGCGCGCACAACCTCTTCGCGGGTAGCCGATGTCTTGTGGTAGCGGATGTTCTCCAGCACCGTGCCGGAAAACAGGAACGGCTCCTGCAGCACCATCGCCACCTGGTCGCCGAGCGAATCCTGCGTCACGTCGCGCACATCGTGGCCGCCGACCCGCACCTCGCCCGACCAGACATCATAGAAGCGGTGCACCAGCGCCATGCAGCTCGACTTGCCCGAACCGGTGGGGCCGACAAGCGCAACCGTCTCGCCCGGATTGACGCGGAAGGAGATGTTTTTCAGCACCGGCTGGTTCTGCCGGTAGCCGAAGGTGACGTTCCTGAACTCGACCGAACCGTCCATGTCGCGCGTCAGCGTCACCGCGCCTTGTCTGTCGCTGACGTCGACCGATACGTCCAGCACTTCGGAGATGCGTTGGCCCGACGCCATGGCGCGCTGCATGACCGAGTACTGCATGGTGAGCGAGCGGATCGGGTCGAAGAAGCGCTGGATATAGAACAGGAACGCCACCATGACGCCGATGTCGAGGCTGTGCGACAGCACCATCGAGCCGCCGACGACGATCACGGTTGCCATCGCAATGCCGGTCAGCGTGTCGACGATCGGCACCATCACCTGCGCATATTTGGCCGAGGTCAGGTGGGTCCTGAGATTGGCCAGCACCTTCTCGTCATAAAGGTCGAAATTGACGTGCTGGCGCTCCAGGCTCTGCACCGTGCGAACGCCATGGATGCCTTCGGCCAGCGCGCCATTGGCGATCGAGTTGGTCTCATGCGCGGCCATGAAGGCGACCTTGGCGTGCGGCAGCCAGAACAGGCGCACGATGAACAACGCCGGCATGGTCGACAGCGTCAGCAGACCGAGCCGGAAATCGAGCCACAACAGAACGCTGACGATGCCGAACAGCAGCACGATGTCGCCCACCGACATCACCGAGGTCTCGAGGAATTCCTGCATGGAATTGACGTCGCCCTGCAGGCGCGACATCAGCCGTCCCACTTCGGTCTTGTCCATGAAGCTCAGCGACACACGCTGCAGATGGCTGAACATGGCGCGGCGCAAATCCGACAGCACATTCTCGGCCACCTTGCCGACGACACTTTCCTGGACATAGCTGGCGCCATAGTTGATCAGGATGATCAGAGCGAAGGCGCCGATCGCCCAGTTCATCACCGAGCGGTCGGCCTTGCCAGCGGCCATGCCGTGGTCGATGGCGTAACGGATGACCAGCGGGATCGCCAATTGCGTCAGCGTGAACACCAGCACGGCGGCAACCGAGATGAAGATCCGGCCCTGATACGGTTTCACGAAGCTCCAGATGCGGCGCACGATACGCGGATCGTAGACCTTGCCGAAGACCTCTTCCTCGTCGCGGTGCGAACCGACGACGGCCCTGGTGGGCCGCCGGCTGGTGTCTTCCTTCTGGTCGTCGTTCTGTGTCGACATCATACGGCTCCCACCGCCACCGGCAAATCGTCGTCCGGCCGCAGCTGCAGGTCGTAAAGCGCGCGGTAGCGTCCACCCAGCGCCAACAATTCCTGGTGCGTGCCGCGCTCGGCGATGCGGCCATTCTCGACGAACAGGATCTGGTCGGCATGCATCAGCGAGCTCAGCCGGTGCGAGATGATCAGCGTCACGCGGTCCTTGGCGAAGCGCTTCATCGCGGTGCGGATTCGCTGCTCGGTGCCGGCGTCGACAGCCGCGGTGGAATCGTCGAAGACCAGCACCGAAGGCCGCAGCATCAGGGTGCGGGCGATGGTCAGGCGCTGCCGCTGGCCGCCGGAAAGCGATGAGCCGCGCTCGCCCACGACCGTGGTGTAGCCGGCCGGAAGCCCGATGATGTAATTGTGCAACTGGGCGTATTCAGCCGCCTGCCCGATGCGGGTCTCGCGTGCCCAGGGATTTCCATAGGCGATGTTGTTTTCGATCGAGGTGGTGAACAGGAAGGCGTCCTGCTGCACGACGCCGACCGCCTTGCGCAACGATTGCAGCGTGACCTCGCGTATATCCTGCCCGTCGATGGTGATCGCGCCTGACGTCACATCGTAGAAGCGCGGGATCAGATGCGCGATGGTCGACTTGCCGCTGCCCGGCGGGCCGACAATGCCGACGGTCTCGCCGGACCGGGCCTCGAAGGAAATGCCCGACAGTGCCGGCCGGCCGCCGGCGCCCGCGTAGCGGAAGCCGACATTGTCGAAGCGCAGCACGCCTTTGGTGACCACGAGATCCTTGGCATCGGGCGCATCCTGAATGTCGAGTTCGGCGTCAAGCAGTTCGAACAGCCTTGTGCCGCAGGTCGAGGCGCGGGCGAACGAGTTGACCATCAGCCCGAGCTGGCGCACCGGCATTTGCAGGATGGTCATGAAGGTGAGGAACTGCGCCAGCGTGCCGACGCTGATCTGGCCCGCCATCACCTTCTGGCCACCGAACCACAGCACCAGGCCCATGGCCGCCAGGAAGGAAAAATTCATGGCGCTGGTGTTAGAGACGCGGATGTCGACGCGCTGGTCGGCAAGCTCCAGCGCCGACTTCTTGGCGCGGTCGAATTTTTCCAGCTCATGCCGCTGCGCCGCAAAGGCGCGCACGACGCGGATTCCGCCGAGATTCTCGTCCATCACCCGGCTCAGCACTGACAGCCGCTCCTGCAGCGTCAGCCAGGTGCTGCGCAGCCTGAGCTGTGTGACCGAGGAGCGCCAGGCGACGAACGGCACGAAACTCAGACTGAGCAGCCCGAGCTCGAGATCGGTGCTGATCAGGAGATAGGAGCCGACGCCGATCAGCACGCCGAGCAGCACCACGCGCAATATGCCGGTGGAAAAGAACATGCGCACGCCGTCGAGGTCGAGCAGGCCAAGCGTAATCAGGTCACCGGTATGCACCCGGTCATGGAAGGAGAAGCTCAGCCGCTGGATCTTCTCGTAGAAGGCCAGGCGCAGCTCATAGCCGGTGCGGTGGCCGACGGCCTCGCCATAATAATTCTGCGCCATCGTGAAGAGGCCGCGCAGGATGCTGACGACGAGCAAGGTGATCGCCGTCGTCCACAGCGCCTGCTCAGCCGCCGCGCCGCCGCCTCCAGCCATCACGCCTTGCGCCTGGTCGATGGCGTGGCCCAGCAGGCGCGGGATGAACAGCTGCAGCGTCGCGGCGATGAAGGTCGAGGCGATGGTGACCGCAACCTGCCAGGGATGGCGCAACGTCATGCGCACGATGCGCAGCAGCGTGCTGAGGCCCTTGCCCCAGGACGCCTCCGCCACATGGGCAAACGATTTGCCGCGCTTCGCCGCGCCGCGGGTTGCATCCATTGCCAAGGAAAATATCCAATCCGGTCCGGACATTAGCCCAGACGAATGAAGAAGACTCAGTTTCAGATGCCGCGATGGTACGCCTCCATTTTGACCGTTCAAGGGCCAATGGCGGCATCGCACTGTGCCTGAAAGGGGCTGATCGTCCGCGACCGCTTAAGCCCGTGTCGGCGTTAGAGGCGGCAGGCTCGTCACTTTAGGCCGATTGAAAAGATGCGAGCATGTGGGTTGCGCCAACCGCCATCATGCGTGACCTCGGCCAATGTGATCGGCTGCGGGACCGAACGCAGTGAGCAGCGCCTTGCCGCTTTCCAGCGTCGCATTCTCATGCGGCGCGCGCAGGTTGAGCCAGCGTTTGTCGCCGGAGCGCACCGCCAGCACGGCCTTCATTGCCGGGATCAGGCCTGCATCCTGGATCACCTTGCGGAACGCCCTGATCGCGGCGTCCGCTTCCGTGACGTCTTGGCCAGCGATCGTCGCGTCGTAGAGGGCGCGGATGGCCGCAGCGTTGAGATTGACGGTCGCGGAGATACAGCCCGCAGCACCACTGGCGAGCCCCTTGGTCAGTTGCGCCTCCGAGCTGGGGAACACCGCGACGTCGGGTGCGGCGGCAATCACCGCCGCCGTGTTGTTCCAGTCGCCGGCGCTATCCTTGTAGGCGACGACCGTCTCTGGAAACGCCGCGCTCAACCGGGCGGTCAGGGCAGGGCTTACCGGCACGCCGGAGTTCTGCGGGATGTGGTAGAGGATCATCTTCAGCGCCGGGTTGGCCACCCTTTCGATCAGCTCGCTGTAGTAGCGCGCCTGGCCATCGTCCCCGGCGGCCGTGTAGAAGAACGATGGCAGCACCATCACGGCGGCGCAGCCGAGGCCGACCGCGTGCTTCGACAGTTCGACGGTTTCGGGCAATGCGGTGACGCCGGTGCCGGGCATCATGCGCCCCGGCGAAATGCCTGATGCAACCAGCCATTCCAGCGCCTGCATGCGCTCGTCGAGCGAGAGCGACAGTGCCTCGCCCGTGGTGCCGAACGGCGACAGCAAATGGGCGCCCTGGCCCAGCACCCATTTGGCATGTGAGATCCACAGGTCACGGGCAATGCGGCCATCGTTCTCGAACGGCGTCAGGATCGGGGCGATGGTTCCTTGCGGGCGGGGCATGTCGGTCCTTCCATCGGTGCTGGAAATCAGCTTGGCATAGAGCATACGTACGATGCGATCTGCCAGAGGCGATCTCTTGGGCCACCGCGCCGGCCGTGGGAAAACTTGCGGGTCATTGCCGCGAAATTCTGGCCCTTCGGTCTGCCGCAACCAGATGACGCCGGCGTCAATGGGTTGCAAATGGACCAGGGTTGCAAGTGGACCAGCCAAGCCCGAAATGTCGAACAGAGACAGATCCGGAAACGGCATGCACCCACGATTGCTCAAGACCTTCCTCGCCGTGGCGCGGCACCGTAATATCACCCGCGCAGCGCGGGAGGTTCATCTGGCGCAGTCGAGCGTCAGCGACCAGATCCAGTCGCTGGAAAGCGAACTTGGCGTCGTCCTCTTCATCCGCTCGCGCCACGGCCTCGACCTGACGACGGCCGGCGACGCGCTGAAACCCTATGCGGAAGAGATTCTGCAACTGGCGGAGGAGGCGCGTATTGCCGTCGAGGCAACGACGGGAATGACCGCCGGAACGGTTACGGTCGGCGCGCTGGAGACGATTGCCACTGTCAAACTTCCGCAATGGCTGGCGGCCTTTCGAGGCGACCACCCGGAGATCGGTCTGCGGCTGAAAATCGCCGGCAGCGACGCCCTGCTGCGCCAGCTCGAAGAGAGCGAGATCGACGTCGCCTTCTGTTTCGACAAGAGCGGTCTGGACGAACGCTTGGCCAGGCGCACGATATCGGCCGAGCCGCTGGTCCTTGTCGCCTCGCCCGAAGATGCGGCCGCATCGCGACAGAACGACCTGGCCGCGCTCGCCGCGATGCGTTTCGTGGTGACGGAAACCGGATGCGTCTACCGGCATCTGTTCGACACTGCCTTTGCCGAGATTGCAGCGCCAGAACTTGCCGCCGAAGTCGGCAGCATCGGCGCCATTGCGGGCCTGGTGGCGACTGGTGTCGGCATGGGCCTGGTGCCGCGGCTGGCCGTTGCCGACGCGCTCGATCGCGGCGAGATCGTCGAATTGCCGTGGCCGGGGTCGGCCCGCACGGCGTCGCTGGTCATGGTCTGGCGCCGCCGGCGGGTTCAGCCGCCGGCGCTGAAACTGCTGCTGGCGGCCGCGGCCAGGAATTTCGCTGCGCTCAGATCAGCCGATGACCGCCCTCGACATGCAGAACCGTCCCTGTCGTAAAACCGTTGCCCATCAGAAAGGCGATGGCATCGGCAATGTCGTCCGGCTGTCCGACGCGGCCGACCGGCAGGCGCCTGGCCATTGCATCGAGCGTCTCGTCCTTCTTGTCGCCGGCCACAAAACTCCAGATCGGCGTGTCGACCCAGCCCGGCGAGACGGCGTTGACACGGACCGGCGCCAGCTCGACCGCCAGCGCCCGCACCAACCCTTCCAGCGCAGCGTTGACAGCGGCAACGACCGAGCCGCGCGCCGCCGGCCGGTAGGCGGCGATGCCTGAGGTGAAGATGATGGAGCCGTTGGCCGAAAGCTGCGGCGCGCCATGCTTGGCGAGCAGCAGCGGCCCGTAGAATTTGCTTTCGACGACCCGCTGCGCCGCCTTCAGGTCGACTGAAGGCAATAGCTCATAGGCGCCTTCGATGTCGGCGGCGGTGCTGACGATATGGTCGAGCCGGCCAATTCGCTTGAACAGGTCAGCGACCTGATCCTCCCTGGCGATATCGGCCGCGACGGCGCTCAAAGCGGAAGGGTTCTGCAGCGCCTCGCCGGCACGCTTGAGCCTGGCTTCACTGCGGCTGACTATGATGACTTCGGCGCCTGAGTCCAGGCACCGCCTTGCCAACGCCAGCCCCATTCCGGAGCTGCCGCCAATGATAGCGATTTTCGATTTTGCGATGTCTGCCATGTTTCCGTTCCTGTCCTGAACCGCTCCGGCGAGAGTCGCAGACCGGCGGCAGGAGTGGAAACGGAAGAAAGCGATAGTGCCATCGGAGACTCCGATGGCACTATCGTCGATAGGAACCGACGCGGGCCACTCCGTCGAGTGGCCCACCTGTCAATAGAAGTGCGCTCAATAGCCGACCGTAAAGCGCTGCTTGATATGCGCCGGCTTTTCGATCTCGTCGGCCATGACGATGGCGTAGTCCTCGAAGGAAATGCTGCTGCCCTTGTCGGACGTCAGCAGCGTGTCCTTGCCGATGCGGTATTTGCCGGTCCGCTCGCCGGCGACGAACAGCGCCGAAGGCGACAGCAAGGTCCAGTCGAGATCGTCGACCGTCCGTAGCGTGTCGAGGAAGTCGGCGCCCTTCTGCGCCTCGGCCTTGTAGATATCAGGGAAGGTCGGCGTGTCGACCAGGCGCTTGCCGGGCGCAACCTCAAGGCTGCCGGCGCCGCCGACGACGAGGTAGCGTTTGACGCCGGAAGCACGCACGGCTGCGATAAGCGTATCGGGATCGCTGTCGAGGAAATGAACCGAGGAGATCACCGCGTCATGCCCCTTGATCAGGGCGGCAAGGCCATCCTTGTCGAAGACGTCGCCCTTCTTGGCAGTCACGCCCGGAAGTGCCGCGATCTTGTCTGGATGCCGGGCAATGGCGGTGATGCTGTGCCCGCGATCGGAGAGTTCCTTAAGCAGGCGCGAGCCGACCTGGCCGGACGCGCCGATAAGTGCGATTTTCATGGGGATTTTCCTTTCGTCTGGGGAGAATTTCATCTGGGGAGAATTTCTGGGCCTACGCCGCCTCGATGTGAGCGACGAGATTGTCGTAGCTGCCGAACAGCGCGTTGGCGCCGATCAGGCGCGGCGCCGTTTGGCCGATCACCGCGAGCGCGGGAACGCCATTGACATGCAGCCGCTGGAACAACATCCGCCCGCGGCTGACCAGGTCGTCATGCTTCGCCAGAAACGGCTGCGTCGGCGCTTTCAAAAGCTTTGCCGCGTCGCTCATGCCGGCGTCGGTCAGTACCGCGGCGACGCCGTCAACCGTCACAATATCGCGGCCGTCGACATAGCGGGCATGCTGGATCGCCTTCAGTGCCGCAAGTTCCTGGCGCCAGTCGTCCAGCCCGGCGGCGTTGATGCCCATGGTGGCAGCGGAAGAATCGAGCAAGGTGCCGCTGACATTGAGCACATTGTCGAGATAGGCCTGGCTGAAGCGCTGTCCGCTCAGCCGCGCGATGCGCTGGTCATTGTCCCAGGCGTGGGCGGCAAAACCAGCATCCAGCGGCCGCGCGCCGGCACCGGAGAAAAGCCCCACCGGCAGCAGTTGGAGCGCGGTCCCGCCGGCGGCCAGTCGATCCAGCATCGGCGTGGCGCCATAGCACCAACCGCAGAGCGGGTCGAAAAGATAGGTTAGGGTTGCATTGGTCATGGCGGCCTCATTCTGTTGCCCGATAGATGACAGCTGGACCGGTTGCGAAAAATAGCGATCAATCATACAATCTGTCTGATCAAATCATACAATGAGCTGCCTGTGACCGAACTCCTCAATCTCAACCGGCTCGTCTACTTCGCCACCGTGGTGGAGACCGGCTCGTTCACGGCCGCTGCCGACCGTCTCGATGTTGCCAAGGCTGTGGTCAGCCATCAGGTCGGCAAGCTCGAAGAAGAGCTCGGTGCAACGCTGCTGCGGCGCACGACGCGGCGCGTGACGGCGACCGAAGAGGGTCGTCTGTTCTATGACCGGACCGCGATCATCCTGCGCGAGGCGGAGGCAGCCTATGGCGACATTTCGCAGCGCGCGGCGCAACCGACGGGGACGCTGCGGCTGACGGCGCCGCTCGACTATGGCGAGAAGGTCGTGGCGCCGACCATCGCCGCCTATCTCAGAAAATACCCGAAAATGCGGGTCGAGACGATCTTCGACGATGCGGTCAGCAACCTGGTCGACGAGCAGATCGATCTTGGCATCCGCGTCGGCTGGCTTGCCGATTCCAGCAATCTGGCGCGGCGGCTGGGCAGCCTGCAGCAATTCGTCGTCGCCAGCCCGGAACTGGCCGAGATGCTGCCTGGGAATGCCGGGCCCAGGCAGGCGAAGTCGCTGCCCTGGGTCGGCAACGCCCAGTTGCGCGGGGTGGGCCAATGGCTGTTCTCGAGGGGCACGGAAACGGTGCTGGCCGAACTCAATCCTGTCGTCAGTTGCGACAAGACACCGGGCGTTCTGTCCTGCGTGCTGGCCGGCATCGGCCTCGGCATCTTTCCGGATTACAGTGTCGCCGACGACATTGCGCGCGGCCGGCTGGTGCGGGTGTTCGCGGACTGGACCTTGCCGTCCGGTGGCATCCATGCCGTCTTCCCGCCGGCGCGCTTCAGGCCGGCCAAGGTGCGCGCTTTCGTCGACCTCCTGGTTGCAGCCGAACGGCGGCGCGCGCGCAGTGCGGGCTGATTTCGGCACCGGCCGGCAATGCCGGCGAGGGAACCTTTGTTCGGCAGGCGCTTTTGGATATGCTGCGATTCCGAACCGTCAGAAGGGTACTGCCGATGACCACCAAGATCTTTGTGACCTGCATGCTCGCTCTCGCTGTCGGCTGCAGCCTGTCCACAGCGGCTGTCGCCAAGGACAAGCATCGCCATCGTCAGCCAGAACCCGAACGCTACGTCCCCGCCCATCGCGACCTCATCTACGCCCTGTTCGGCGGCCCGCGCTACTATGACAAAATGCTGATCACCACGGCGGCCGGCCCGTGCTCTTACGACCGGGTCGGGCCGGACGCGAATGCGCTGAACAAGGTCAACGATCACCATTGCGGAAAGTAGATTGGTCCCAAAGGCGGGGTCCTGCGTCCCAGGGTTACCGGATGACGGCCGCCGCGAACACGATAGAGACAGTCGATGACCGCTGGTGAGAAATGGTCTCCGTCCGAAAAGAAAGTCGCCCGCACTGCCTATGACGCAGCGCTGAAAGTGGCGCTCGACAAGACGTTGGCTGAACTCAAGAGCAGGGCCCACGTTGCGGCAACCCCTTCCGAAATATGGGATGTCGAAGACTTTCTGCGGCAGCAGCGACGGAAGATCGACCAGATGTTCGACTATCGCTATTCACAGCTAATACAGGTCTTCGCCAATCTCATCCGGCAAGGCTATCTCGAGGAGAATCTCCTTGTTGGCTTGTCGGAAGACAAGCGGCAAACGATCCGAAAATACGCCAGCTGGAATCGCGAAGGGTAGGGGTCCTCTTCGGGGACCTTGGCGCTGCATTCAAACTGGACCATTCACCATCTTCGCGCGCGCCGCGCAGCTCGAGTTCAGCCATGGCGTGCCTCCGTGGCATCGGCGGTCGCGCCTCTGTCCTTGTCGTCCTGCGCCATCGCCAGCGGCGCACCCGGTTCGCCTTCCCGCAGGATCAGGCTCGCGGCGCCGATCAGACCGGCGCGGTCGCCGAGTTCAGCCTGCACGACCGGCACGTCGCGATAGGCCGGCATCGCTCGCTGCTGGATGACCGCTCTGATCGACGGTGCCAGAAGGTCGAACCCGTTGGAAAGGCCGCCACCCATGACAATCAGATCGGGCGAATAGAGATGCAAGAGATTGGTGAAGCCGATGCCCAGCCATTGTGCTTCCGCCTCGATCAGGTCGAGAGCGTTGGCGTCGCCGGCCTTGGCAGCCTCTACGACATGCCTGGCCGAGACGTCGCCATCATTTGACAGCCGTCGTAAGAGCGAGCCGTCGCCGGGCGCGGTCAATCGCGTCGCGCGGCGGCCAAGCGCGGTTCCCGATGCGACAGCCTCGAAGCAGCCGATGGCGCCGCAGAAGCAGCGGTCGCCTTCGCCGGTGATGGTCATGTGGCCGATCTCAGCCGCCAGTCCGCGCCTGCCGTGATAGATGTGGCCATCGGCGACAACGCCGCCGCCAATGCCGGTCGATACGGTCACGAACACCAGCGATCCGCTGCCGCGTCCGGCGCCAAAACGCCATTCGCCGAGCGCCGCCGCATTGGCGTCGTTTTCCAGCCGCACCGGCAGGCCGAAATGCTGCCCCAGAATGTCGATCAGCGGCACGTCGTGCCAGCCGGCCAGCGTCGGCGGCGCGATCACGATGCCCGCCTTGGGGTCGAGCGGTCCCGGCGCGCCGACGCCGATGCCGGCGACGTTTGCCTGCGGGTGTTCCCTAAGCAGCGTGCCTGCCAGAGCGACGATCTGGCCGATCACCGCCTCCGATCCCGCACCGGCAAGCGTCGGCGCTGAAGCATGAGCGACGATGCGGCCATCGCTTTCGACCAGCGCACCGCGCAGCGCCGTGCCGCCGAGATCGAAGGCCAGCGCAAGCTTGGTCATCAGGCGGCGACCTCCAGCCCGTGCAGCCAGGCCATGCGCCGGGCAAGGTCGGGATCGCCGAAGGCCAGCGAGCCCAGCACCACGGTCTCCGCACCTGCGGCGCGCAGTAAGGGCACGGTCTCGTGGCGGATGCCGCCATCGGCGGCGAGCACGATGTCGGCCTCGCGGCCGGCTTTGCGCATCAGCGCGCGCGCCTCGATCAGGCGCGGACACGCCTGCTCCGACAGGCTCTGGCCCTTGACGCCGATGGAAGTGCCGAGCAGCGTCACGAATGCCACTTCCGGCAGGAAGGGCGTGACGGCCGCGACCGGTGTTTCCAGCCGCAGCACCACGCCGGCCTCGGCCCCGAGTTCACGCGCCAGTTTCACGGCGCGCAGACCGGTCTCGCCGTTTTCGGCGTGCACACTGATCAGGTCGGCGCCGGCCTCGATGAACTGGCGCGTCTGTTCCTCGACGATCTCGGCTTCGACCATCAAATGGACATGGATAGGCTTTGCGGTGAGCTTGGCGATGTGCGCCACCAGGTCCGGGAAGAACAGGAAGCCAGGGGTGAAGCGGGCATCGGCGACGTCGATATGATGGACATCGGCATGGGTCTCGATGCGCTTCAAATCGCGCTCCATATTGGCGAGGTCGGCCGACCACAGCGAAAACTCGCCGATAAGCCGGTTGCGCGGCAGGGCGGCAAATGCGGCGGGGCCGGACAGGGGCTTGTTCGTCGTCATCGTCTCAGGCTCCGTAGCCGCGCATTGTCTGGCGGTTGGTTTTGACGGCGCCGGCAGGGTCGGCGGCGGCCGTTTCGGACTCTTCCTCCAGCACCAGCCAGCCGTTGAAATTGGGTGCAGCACCAGCGATCTCGATCACCTTCGCCGTGTCACAGACGCCCTTGCCCAGCATCGCCCAGGTTCCATTCGCGTCGACATCCTTCAGATGCACATAGCGGATGCGGTCGCGATAAGTGGTGAGCGTATCCGCCATGTCCTGGCCACCGCGCAAGATGTGGCCGGTGTCGGGCACCCAGCCCACCAGCGAGGCGTCGAGCAGCCCGAAGATGCGGTCGTAGTCGGCGCGGTCGAACAGCAGCGTGTTGTGATGCGAGCTTGGATGCACCGCGACCTGGACGCCGGCCTCGCGCCCGAGTTCGCCGGCTTTGTTGTAGACCTCGGCGGCGGTGGCAAACTTGCCGTCGCGCGGCCCGTCGGAAACGATCGTGGCCGAGCCCATCGACACCAGCGCGCCGGGAAAGGCGGCGGCGAAGTCGATCCAGCGTTTGGCGGTCTCGAGGTCGGCGCCGATCTCATCCCTGAGCGTGAAACCGCTCTTCGAGCCGAAGGCGAAGGAGACGAGCGTCAGTCCGGATGATTTCAGCGCGGCCGCGAACTCCGCCGGCTTGCCGGCATAGCGGCCGATCATCGTGTCGGTGATCTCGATGCCGGCATAGCCGCCATCGGCAATCGCCTTGAGCAGATCGTCCGGGCCGCCGGCGAAGCGGTCCCCGAGCATTTCCCAGGTAAAGGTCTGGCAGCCGACTTTCAGGTCTTTCACGGTCATCCTTTCATTCCTTGATCCACCTCCGTTGGAGGGATACGCTACTTGACCGAGCCTGCGGTCATGCCGGCGAGGAAGAACCTCTGGGCAACCAGGTAGATGACCAGGAGCGGCAGCGAGCCGAGCACGCTCATCGCCATCATCTGGTTCCATTCGAATGCGTGTTGCCCCATCAACAACTGGATGCCGATCGGGACGGTGCGCATGGACGTCGACTTCGTCAGTGTCAGCGCAAAGAGAAATTCGTTCCAGCACAACAGGAAGGTGTAGACCGACGTCGCCACGATACCAGGCAGTGAAATCGGGACGATCACCCGCCACAGTGCGGTCCAACTGGTGCCGCCGTCGACAGCCACCGCTTCATCGAGGTCGCGGGGCAAGGTGTTCAGATATCCCGTCATCAGCAGGATCGCATAGGGCAGCGTGAACACCAGATAGGTCAGGATCAGCGCGACATAGGTGTCGAAGATGCCATACGAGACGACAAGCCCGAAGAAGGGGATCAAAAGCGTGATCGGCGGGATCGTCTGCGTGCTGATGATGAGCGTGTTGAGGCTGCCCTTGCCGCGGAAATTGAAACGGCTGAACCCGTAGGCCGCCAGCAAGGCGATCAGCACCGTCAGCACGGTCACCGCTCCGGCCACGAAGTAGCTGTTGAAGAAGAAGCGCAGCTTTACCGGGTCGCCCAGAATGGCCGCATACGCTTCCAGCGTGAAGGCCTTCGGCAGGACGGTTGGCGGCAGGGCGAAGATTTCGGTATTCGACTTGAACGAGCTGCTCAGCATCCAGTAGATCGGGAAGGCCGCGAAAAAGAGCCCTGCGGCAAGCGCGACATGGAGCGCGGCGGTGATCAGCCTGTCTTTCGGCGTGTGCCCTTTCCTCATGTGACTACCGAGCCTTTTGATAGCGGATGTAGAACAGCGTCAGGCCGAGAGAGATCAGCAGGATGACCACGGCGCTAGCCGAGGCCTGCGATAGGTTGTAGCTCGAAAACGCCAGCTTGTACGTGTAGGTGCTGAGGACCTCGGTCGAGTAGATCGGACCGCCACCCGTCGTTATCCAGATCAATGGAAAGACCTGCATGGTCCAGATGAAGTCGAGCAGCGAGATGCTGATGATGATCGGCATCAGCTGCGGAATGGTGATGAAGATCAGCTTCTGGTAGGCCTTCGCGCCGTCGATATCGGCGGCCTCGTAGAAATCCTTGGGAATGCCCTGCAAGCCTGCGAGCAGGCTGACCATGAAAAGCGGGTAGCCCGCCCAGATGTTGGCGAAGGTGACGGCGTGCAGCGCGGTCGCGGGCGAGGAAAACCACTCGACCTTGGAACCGATGATGCCCATCTGCATGAGAACACTGTTCACGACACCATTCGGCTCGAGCAGAAGGCGCCAGATCACCGCGATAATCACCGCGGTGAACAGCCAGGGCAGTATGTACAGCACGCGCAGAATGTTGCGCAGCGTAGGATTGATGCGGTCGCTGTTCAGCATGAGTGCGAAGAGCATGCCGATGGTCATATGGAAGACGACGCTCATGCAGGTGAAGTAGAGTGTGTGCCACAGCGAGGCCCAGAACACCGGATCGGCAAAGATCGCCTGGTAGTGTTTCAATCCGGCAAAGGACGGGTCGCGACGCAGCACCGCGCTGTTCTGGAACGAATAGCCAATCACCGTCACCATTGGCAGCAGCATCAGAAGGCCGATTATGAGGAGCGATGGTGACAGATAGAGATAGGGTGCGACCGCTCGTTTCAGTCGATGGTGGGAGCGCTTCTGCCCGGTCATGTGCGACCCCTGGGATGTGCCTTCAGGAGGAAGGTGCGCTTCAAAAACAGGTCCATCTCAAATTGCGATCCGTTGTTGACGGGTGGCCTGGCCGAGGCCGGGCCACCCGGTGGAAGATAGCAAACGGGCAATGGGCCGCTCAGAATTTCGCCATCCAGCCCTTTTGAGCGTTGGTTGCGGCTTGTTCCGGAGACTGCTCGCCGGCAAGCATCTTCTGAGCCTCCACGTCGAACTGGGTCATCAGGTCTTCAGCCACCGGCAGGCCCGTGAACTCGTTGGCGAGATAGCCGGTCTTGACGATTTCGAAAGCCTTGGCGAAAGCCTTGTCCGAGGTCACGAAATCGGGCTTGGCGTTGACGTTCCCCGGGAAGGCGTTTGCAAGCGACACGAGCTTGGCATTCACCTTTTCACTCATCAGATATTGGACGAGCTTCCAGGCTTCATCCTGATGTTTCGAGGCGGCAGAGATGCCGATGCCCCAGGAGGCATAGGGAAGGCCGCGCTTGCCGTTGTAGTCCGCCACGACTGGGACCGGGATGAGGTCGAAGTTCAGCTTGGGATTGCGTTTGCGGATGAGATTCACATGCGCGAGCGAGTCGATCATCATTCCGACCCGATCGTTGACGAATTCCTCGACCTTTTCCTGCTCGGTCTTGGTGGCAATGCCGGGCGAGATGACGCCGGCGTCGTTCAGCGATTTGACGAAGGTGAGCATATCGACGACCGGCTTGCCCTCGAGAGCCGGCTTGCCTTCAACCATCATCGATTGACCCGAGGCCCAGACCCACGACATCAGGTCGTTCTGGACACCGGACGGCGTTTGCAGCGACAGCGGCAGCACCCAGCCATACTGGTTCTTGTCGGCATGGGTCATCTTCTTGGCGGCTTCGAGAAACTCCGCGCGGGTCGACGGCAGCTTGGTGACGCCTGCCTGGGCGGCGAGGTCCAGATTGACGAAGACCGGATAGACGAACGAAGCCACGGGAAACATCACCGCCTTGCCGTCCACCTTGATGATATCCGCGACCTGGGTCTTGTCGAACCCGCTCGCATCCATCATCGGGTTCATGTCGGCTAGCGCACCCTGCGCGTTCAGATTGTTCACCCAGGCGCCGTCGAGACCGACGACGTCGCTGAGCGTTCCGGTTGCGGCGCCGACCGAGATCTGGTCTCGCGTGGTCGCATAGGGACCGCTGACCAGCGTCACCTTGATGCCGGGGTTTGCAGCCTCGAAGTCGTTCATGATTGCCCTGAGCGATCCCGCCGGCAATTCGGGCTCCCACCATTGGGTGAATTCCAGCGTCGTGTCCGCCATGGCGCCGGTTGCACCAAGCAACCATGCGGCCGCGGCTATTTTCAGCATCTCGGGTCGTATCCGAAACATCATTTTCTCCTCCTTCTTCAAGATCGGCCGCACAATGCGGACGATCGTCTGTTCATTCAGAAGCCTTCTTGTATCTTCCGCAGGCACCTCGCTCCCGCCCGCGGTCTTCCGCAGATCTTCAGATCGCCAGATGCGTTTCGGGATCGAAGAAATGGAACTTGGCATCATCCACGGCCAACCGGATTTCCGAGCCGGAGCGGACGGCGCTGATCGGCTCGAACCTCGCCACCGCGTTCGACGCCAGGCCGAAATCATCCACCGCATCCGGATCGCCGGAGTCCACCCGGACCGCGTCGATGTTCATGTGGACGATCTGTTCGGAGCCGAGTTCCTCGATCGAGGTCACCCTGGCCGGTATCGTCTGATACTTGCGACCGGATTCAAGGCTGCTGTCATAAAGATCCTCCGGTCTGATCCCGAACACGACCTTGCGCCCCGCATACGACCTCAAGGCCGGCCTGCGCACGAGGGCTGCATCCTGCAGCCGGACGGCGAAGTCGCGAAAAGCGAGCTCGCCGCCCTTCAGGGTCGCCTCGAAAAGGTTCATCGAAGGAGAGCCGATGAAGCCGGCAACGAAGGCGTTAACCGGCGATTCATAGAGCCTCTTGGGGGTGTCGACCTGCTGCAGCACACCGCCTTTCAGCACCGCGACCCTGTCGCCCATCGTCATCGCTTCGATCTGATCGTGGGTCACGTAAATGGTCGTGACGCCGAGCTGCTTTTGCAGGCTGGTGATTTCGGCGCGCATTTGCACACGCAGTTTCGCATCCAGATTGGAAAGCGGCTCGTCCATGAGAAAGGCGGCCGGCTCGCGCACCATGGCGCGGCCCATGGCAACCCGTTGACGCTGCCCGCCTGACAGGTTCGCGGGTTTGCTGTCCAGCAAAGACGTCAGCTGAAGAGTTTTGGCGATCTCGTCCACGCGCTTCTTGCGCTCGGCCTTCGGCTTGCCTGCCAGCCGCATCGAAAAGGCGATGTTTTCGGATACCGTCATATGCGGGTAGAGCGCGTAGCTCTGAAACACCATCGCGATGTCGCGGTCCTTGGGCGGCATGTCGACGACGTCGACCCCGCCGATCCGAAGGCTGCCGCTGGTGATGTCTTCCAACCCCGCGATCATTCGCAACGCCGTGGATTTGCCGCAGCCGGAAGGCCCGACGAGGATCAAGAACTCGCCGTCCTTGACCGACAGGTTCAACTGGTCGATTGCGCGAAAACTGTTCCCGTAGGTTTTGCAGATCTTCTCAAGAATGACTTCTGCCATATTCCTCCCTCCACAAGTATAAGCCCTGATTTTTTATGATTCTCCTGGGCTTGTGTTCGCCTGCGAAATGTTTCGTCGGATCGTTTCAGGTCATGCTCCAGCATCCACATGCGCATTTTTCAGGTTGACTGCTGACGGCGCGTTCGCCGATGCCAGGAGTTGCGTGACCTGGTCCTCGGTCGGAAGCGCCTCGCGCCCGCCACGCCCCGTTATCGAAACGGCCGCCGCCGCGGCCGCGAATGCCACCCGGCCCGCGGTGTCGGCTCCGCGCGTCAACGCATGGGCATAGGCGCCATGAAAGCAGTCACCCGCGCCTGTGGAGTCGACGACCGCAACCCGGTGCGGGGGCAGGTGCCAGAGACCTGTCTCTTCACGGCCGCGATAGTACACACCCCTGCCTCCATCGGTCAGAACCACGGCGGATCGCGATGGCAACCACAAGGCATCGAGCATCTCGGCAGGCGATCGGCGCCCCGTGGCAGTCCGTGCAAAGCTAAGTGGAACAATGAGATGGTCGCAGAGCGCGATCAGCCGCTCCGTGGCGGGGCCGCTGCTCCATTCGATATCGCCGAGGATCGCAAGGCCGAGATCGCGAGCCCGAGCCACGACATCCAGCGACCCGGTCGCATAGCTATCTACGATCAGGACGGTTGCGCGGCTGAGGATATCGTCCGGAAAGTCCGGAGCGGTGCCCAGCATCGCATCGTCGTCATACGCGATGAACCTTTCCCCGTCCGAGCCGACGGTGATCCGCGAGTGCACCGGGCGCGCGTCGGGATGGCGCGGCGCGAATGCGGTTTCAATACCGCTCGCCACGAGATCGAGCTGCACCGCGTTGTCCGAGGCACTGGCCAGCCATCCGACGAACCCGGCGGTTCCGCCGAGCCGCGCGACGGCGGCCAGCGCCGTCGCGACATTTCCCCCGAAGGCGCGGGTACTTTGCAGAACCTTACCCTTGCCCGCCGACAGTGGCTGATCGACGTAGACGATGTCGTCGATCGCAATAGCGCCGAAGCCGAGGATCGAGGGGATGGTGGGCATCGTTCAGGCACCCGCCTTCGCCAGGGCGTCTTGCGCCGAAAGGCCGTCATGGATGACGCCGCGAAAGGCAAGCGCTGCCTTCTCCGGATCGCCGTGCCCCCAGAGATTGCGGCCGACCACGGCGCCGCGCGCGCCGGCACGGATGGCGTCCGCCGTCTGCTGAAGCGCGCCGAGCAGCGTATCGGTCTTTGGACCGCCCGCGATGACAACCGGCACCGGGCAGGTCCGGACGGTCTCCCGGAACGACTCGAAATCGCCGGTGTAGCCGATCTTGATCACGTCGACGCCGGACTCGTAACCGATGCGCGCCGCATAGGCGATCTCGTCGGGGGTGAAGACGATCTTTGCTCCGTCGGTGAAATCGCGAGGGTAGATATGCGCCACCACAGGCATGCCGTAGCGGGCCGCCGCATTCACCGAATCGGTCAGCCAGCGTATGTATTTGCCCTCCGTCGCGCCGCGCACCGGAATGGCCACGGCCAACGCATCGGCGCCCGCGCGCACCGCATCCTCGGGCGTTGCGATCAGCTCGCTGATGCGATCGTCCGCGGTGAAACAGCCCGCCTGAATTACCAGGGAAGCTTTGCCCGCATATTGCGGCCACAGATGGCGCGCAGTGCCAGGCTGGATGCTGACATAGTCGGGTTTGCCCGCCATGACGCGTGCGAGCGCACCCGGCAGGTCGGCAAGGCCGCCTTTGCGCACGTCGCCATAGCCGACGAAGTGGTCGACCGCGCCGCCAAAAAGGTTCCCCGATGGATGCGAGAAGAGGCGCGCGAGACGCACCTTGGTTCCTAGGCTCATGAGTCCAAAATTCCCTGATCGGTTGATTTAAAAATGCTCAATCCAGTGTTTCCGAAAGAAAAAAGAAAAACAATCTTTCGAAAGCTTTCGAATCTGCATATTTCCGGTAAGGTGAGCCGAGGCCGGCGCGATTGCTCGGCGCAGGCAGGCAAGGGCAGGGCAATGTTGTCGGAGCAGAGACGCCAATCGATCCTGGGCGAGGTGCAACGCAGCGGACAGGTTCGCATCAAGGACCTGTCGGACGGGTTTGGCGTGTCGGAGGTCACGGTGCGCTCCGACCTCGAAATACTGGACCGCAAGGGACTGCTGACCAAGACCCGTGGAGGAGCGGTGACCCGGACCACCGATTCGACGACGGCCGCGTTCGCGCGGCGGATGCAAACGAACCTCGACGCAAAGAAGCGCATCGCCCGGGCGGCGCTCGACCTTTTCGAGGACAACCAGTCGATCATCTTCGACGGTGGCTCGACCTTGATGCAGCTTGCCATGCAGTTACCGCCGCTCAGCAATGTCGTGGTCGCGGCCACGGCCATGAATATCGTGCAGCATCTTATGCATCGTCCCGGGCTCGACGTTCATATGATCGGCGGCCGGGTCTATCCCGACACGGTGAGCACGCTGATCACCGATGCCGATACGGCTCTCGGCGGCCTGGTAGCGCATCAGGTCTTTGTTGGAGCGCATGCGGTAGACTCGTCACTGGATGTGGTCGACGTGAACGAAGACATGGCGCGAACGAAGCGAAACCTCGTTCGCATGGCCCGGCGCGTTGTCCTGCTCGCCGATTCGAGCAAATGGGGCGTCAGCGGGACGTCCAAGGCATTTTCGCTGTCGGCCGTCGATGTGGTGATCACCGACGATGGCCTGCCCGGTCCAATACGCAGCGAGCTTGATAGGATCGGGGCCAAGGTGATCTATGCCTGAACCCATCCCGGTCTCTGATGCGCGACGGAAAGCGCGCATGAGCCACGGGCTTCGCAGCGGCCGTCGGCCGTTTTTCATGCCGGTCATGTTCTCCTCCTCACGCTGGCGGCCTCCCAGTGCACGCCAGAATTCTCATAAGCTCTATAAAAATTTTACGCGCGTCAACATTTAAAGTCCTGTATAGCGGATTGCGGGGGGTCGTGGGAACTGCAACGGTTGCGCAGCATGCCCTTGGCTTCGGAGGAAAGCTGGAAATGCACGGAAAATCAGAGACAAAGCTCGGCATCGGTGTCATCGGCTGCGGCAACATCTCGATGACCTATCTGCGCAATGCAGCGCTCTTTGGTGGTGTCGAGCTACGCGCCTGCGCCGACATTTCCGCTGACATGGCCGAGCTGCGCGCCAGGGAATACGGCATCCGCGCCCTCGGCGTTGACGCGCTGCTGGCCGACCCCAATATCGACCTCGTGCTGAACCTGACAATCCCCGCGGCGCATTTCGATATTTCGTTCTCGGCGCTTTCGGCGGGCAAGCACGTCTTCACCGAAAAGCCGTTGGCAACCTCCGCCGCCGACGGCCGCCGGCTTGTCGCCGAGGCCGCGAAGCGCGGCCTGCTGATCGGCTCGGCGCCGGACACATTCCTGGGTGCAGCCGGCCGCCGCGCGCGCCGGCTGATGGATGACGGCGCGATCGGCAAGCCGGTGACCGGCACCGCTTTCATGATGGGACGGGGCATGGAGCACTGGCATCCCAATCCGCAATTCTACTATCAGCCCGGCGGCGGTCCGGTGTTCGACATGGGTCCCTACTACCTGACCATGCTGGTCAACCTGCTCGGACCGGTCGAGCGCGTCATGGCGATGGCGACGCACGGCCAGGAGGAGAGGCTGATCACGGCCGACGGGCCGTTCAAGAACACGACATTCAAGGTCGGCACGCCGACAAACATAGTGTCGCTGCTCGAATTCCGTTCCGGCGCCACCGTCACCTTCGGCGCCTCCTGGGACGTGTTCAAACACTCCAACCATCCGATCGAACTGCACGGCACCGAAGGCTCGCTCAGGCTGCCCGACCCCGACACGTTCGGCGGCACCGTTTCGCTGTCGGAGCGTGGCGCCGACTGGGCCGATTTCGCCAGCGAGAGCGAACTCTATGGCGACCGCAACTGGCCCTATTCCGCGCCCGACCGCGCCAATTACCGCATGCTCGGCGTCGCCGATCTGGCGCGCGCGCTGGCCGCGGGCAGAAAGCCGCGCGCCTCCGGTGAGCTGGCGCTGCA
This sequence comes from Mesorhizobium sp. M0862, assembly GCF_040319795.1. Lineage (NCBI taxonomy): Bacteria > Pseudomonadati > Pseudomonadota > Alphaproteobacteria > Hyphomicrobiales > Phyllobacteriaceae > Mesorhizobium > Mesorhizobium sp. M0862. The sequence goes on along the minus strand of NZ_JAMYOJ010000010.1, from coordinate 68,615 downwards.
TGTGCTTGAGATCATGGAGGCGATCCTGGGTTCGGGCGAAAGCCGTGGCTCGGTTGCCGTCAACGGCACGGTCGACCAGCCGCCGCTGCTTGGCGAAGACGAAGCCGCAACCCTGCTTGCCTGACGGAGGTTCGCCCGTGACGCCACCGTCCCCGTCGCCCCTAGATCCGGAGGCCCGGCATGTGCTCGAGCTCGGCAGCCAGGCCGGCGCGCCGCCGTTCGAAACGGGAACGCCTGAGCAGGCGCGCCGCGCCTACAATGAAGGCTTCCCGACCCTGCAAGGCGAGCGCGAGCTGGTCGCGTCGATCAGCGAGCGCATCATTGCAGGACCCGGCGGTCCGCTGAGGCTCAGGATCTATCGCGGGCAGGGCGCGCCTTCGGCAGGCGCTCCGGCGCTGCTCTATCTCCATGGCGGCGGCTGGGTAATCGGCAATCTCGACTCGCATGACGAGATCTGCCGCTGGTTCGCCAACGAGGCAGTCGCTGTCGTCGTTTCCGTCGACTACCGGCTGGCGCCGGAACACAAATTCCCGGCGGCAATAGAGGATTGCCGCGCAACGCTCAACTTCATGCAAAGCGCGGCGGACGAACTCGGCATCGAGGCTGCCAGCATTGCGGTTGCCGGCGACAGCGCCGGCGGCAATCTCGCTACGGTGCTCGGCCTGCTCACGCGGGGGGACAAAAATCCGCCGGCAGCGCAGCTGCTGTTTTATCCCAACACCGATGCCGGGCAGACGACGGACAGCTATCGCCGCTTCGCCATAGGCTTTGGCCTGACCGCCTCGACCATGGCCTGGTTCCGCGACCATTATGTCCGCAATGCCGCCGACATCGGCGACTGGCGTACCTCACCGCTGAAGGCGGAAAGCCTCGCCGGTGCGCCGCCCACCTTCATCGCCATCGCCGGTCACGACATCCTCGCCGACGAAGGCGAGGCCTATGCCAGGCGTCTGCAGCAGGCTGGCGTGCCGGTCGTGCTGGAACACTGGCCCGGTCAGATCCACGGCTTCGTCTCGATGGGCCGTCACGGCCCGGCAGCGAGACAGGCGGTTGCCGCCGCCATTGCCGCGTGGCGAAGCTTCGATCCTGCCTTTGGAAAGGCTCAAGCGGACTGACGCATCACCAGGGCGGCGTCGAGGCTGACCTTCGGCGCGACGTTTGCCGTATCCTCGTTGAGCAAAGCGAGCAGTGTCTCGACGCTGCGCCCCGCCATGGCGGCAAAATCCTGCGCGATGGTGGTCAGTGCGGGGCAGGTGTAGCGGCTCAGCGGATGGTCGTCATGGGCGGCGATACGCAGGTCGCAATCGGCCTTGCGGCCGATCTTCAGCCCTTTCGCGAAGGCTGCCGCCATCACGCCGAAAGCCAGGCGGTCATTCGCACACAGTATGGTCTTGCCGGGCAGACCTCCGGTCTTGCCGGGCAGACCCCCGGTCTTGCCCGGCAGGCCGCTGGCCCCGAGCATCTGTTCCATCTGCTTGTAGCCGATGCGCTCGAAATCCCATGTGTAGTCTCGGGTGTTGCCGATAACCACCGGCTCCTGGCCAAGTTGACGCATCGCGGCGACGTAACTGTTCAGGCGCTCCGGCGAATTGTGATTGACATGCGGGATGTCGAAATAGACCGGGGCGTCGCCGGAGCGGCAGAGATAGTCGACGATGGTCGAGACGCTCTGGGCATTGTTGTTGCCGACAAAGGGCGTGCCGCCTTCAAGATAGGTGTCGAAATAGACGACCGGCATTGTCTGGGTCAGCTTCTCCAGCGTGCGCCGGTCCGAGCGCAAGCCGAGCGGCGCGATCAGCGCGCCCGAAACTTTCAGCGACAGGATGGTACGTGTCGCCTCCATTTCGAGCTCGGTTGAGCCATGCGAGGAGATGACGATCGGCCAGTAGCCCTCGTCGCGCAGCCTGAGCTCGATGCGGCTGACCATTTCGGAATAGAAGGGATCGGTGACCGTCGGTACGACAATGCCGATGGCGCGGGTGCGCTTGCGGTTGAGGTTGCGGGCAAACAGATTGGGCTGGTAGTCGGACGACCGCAACGCCTCTTCGATGCGCTTGCGCGTTGCCGGCTTGACGCTGGTCGGATCGTCGAAATATTTCGACAGCGTCGGCCTGGAGACGCCGCAGGAGCGGGCGAAATCCTCCATCGTCTTGTGCGTCATTGGCATTCAATCCTCGTCTGGCACGCGCCAGAACCTCGGTCATCCCTTGACGCTGCCCACGGTCCTGCAGCCGGCGCGTCCGCCACGCAACGGCAGACGAAATTTACAGGAAACGTCAGTGGGTTCAACGCGCAATGACAGATTATACCGTGCGTAAATTTGTTCAATTGACGCGAAAATTGTCGCGCATCAAAGTCTCGGTCACAAAGAGCGCTGAAAAGTCCAGGCACCATGACACAACAGATCGATCGGCTTCTTTCCCAGCTATATCGTCGGCTCGATGCCGCCGCGATTGTGATCTGCGATGCTATCGATCCGCGCTATGGCGACGACCTCTCCGGCAAGGGCGGCGGCCAGCCCGAACTGGTCTTGCGTCCGCGCAACGCCGCCGACGTCGCCGAAATCCTGCGCCTATGCAGTGGTATCGGCCAGAAGCTGGTCGTCCATGGCGGCCGCACCGGGCTGGCCGGCGGCGCGCGCGTGCAGCCGGGCGAAGCGGTGCTGTCGCTGGAGCGCATGACCGCGGTCGAAGCGCCCGACGGCGCCGCGGCAACCATCATCGCGGAAGCCGGCGCGCCGCTGCAAATGGTGCAGGAAGCGGCCGATGCGTCCGGCCTGATGTTCGGCGTCGATATCGGCGCGCGCGGCACGGCGACGGTCGGCGGCAACATCGCCACCAATGCTGGCGGCATTCGCGTGCTGCGCTACGGCATGTACCGCGCCCAGGTGCTGGGGCTGGAGGCCGTGCTTGCCGACGGCTCGATCCTGACTTCGTTGCGTGGCCTGGCCAAGGACAATTCGGGATACGATCTCAACCAGCTTTTCATTGGCAGCGAAGGCACGCTGGGCGTGGTTACTCGCGCCTGCCTGCGGCTGCATCCCAAGCCCGCCACCGAGGTTGCCGCCTTTTGCGCACTTGGCTCGCTGGAGGCGGCGATTGCGTTGCTGGGGTTGCTCAAGCAGCGGCTCGGGCCCTTGCTTTCGGCCTATGAGGTAAACTTCTCGCCGCTCTACGGCGCCATGATTGCCGGCATGGCCGCGCCGGCGCCGCTGCCTGCCGGCGCGCCGGTTTATGTTTTGGCCGAGATCCAGGGCAACCAGGCCGAGCTGGACGGCGAGCGTTTCGCTTCGGTGCTGATGCAGGCGGTCGAGGACGGCATCGTCGCCGACGTGGTCGTCTCGCAGTCGCCGCGCGAATTCCGTGCGCTATGGGATGTGCGCGAAGAGGCCAACCGCTTCCTGTTTGCGATCGAGGGCATGATCGGCGTCGACATCAGCATCCCGTTGGCGACCATGGCGGGTTTCCTGCGCAACGCCGAAGCCGCGATCCACGCCGTCGACAGCCGCGCCGAGATCTACGTCTTCGGCCATCTCGGCGACGGCAATCTGCACTATCAGGTCGACACCACGGAACCGGCGGCCGCCTATGAGATCATCTATCGCGGCGTGGCGGCATGCGGTGGCGCCGTCTCGGCCGAGCACGGCATCGGCCTCGACAAGAAGAAATGGCTGAACCTCGTGCGCAGCGACGCCGAAATATCAGCCATGCGCCGGCTGAAGGTGGCGTTCGATCCGCACAACATTCTCAACCCAGGGCGGATTTTCGATATCATTTGATCGCCAGGAGAATCTAGCTTGCAACTGGCGAGAGCAGCGCGTGTAAGTCGACCGTTCTCATCTGCTCGACGCCGTCCAGAGTCATATTTCCCGCGACATAGACGATGATTGCCAGACCGAGCCAGCCGATCCAGCGATACCTGGCAAGCAGCGCCGCCACCAGCGTCGAGGCGACCGCCATCAGAACCACCGACAGGATGAGACCGAACACCAGCGCATTCATGTCGTGGGCGGCGGCGCCCGCCACGGCCAGCACATTGTCCAGCGACATCGAGACATCGGCGACGACGATCTGCAGGATCGCGGTGCGCAGCGCCTTGGCCGGCCGCGCCGTCGCAAGTGCTACGGCTTCAGTGTCGACGTCCTCGCCGTCGCCGGCCGAGCGCAACTCCTGGAACATGTTCCAGCACACCCAGAACAAAAGCATGCCGCCGACCAGCATGATCCCCGGAATTTCCAGCAGTTGCACCGCGATCACCGCAAAGACGACGCGGATCACCGCCGCCGCGGCAATGCCGGCGATGATCGCCTTCTGCCGCAACGCCTTGGCGAGGCCTGCGGCCGCCATGCCGATCACCACGACATTGTCGCCAGACAGCACAAGGTTGATGGTGATGACTTCCAGATAAGCGGCGACAGTCGTCTGGTCGAAACTCATAGAGCGGTCTCCCCGGAAGGCTCCGGCTGGTTGCGGCGGATCGGACCGATGTCTGCGCAAACGCGAAGACAGCTGATTTGAGTGCAGCCCGGCATTGAAACAAGACGCCAGCGCGGCCAATCGGTCCTCATCCACGGAATTCATCGCCGGGTCGTGATTTCCGACCAGAAATGCCCGTCCCAGAATGCCCATCATGGAAGGGAAGACAAAAGCGTTCCGCTTGCCTATCAATATTGCCGACCAAAGGAGAGACGAGCATGAGCAAGACGGCACTGATTTTCTGGGGCGGATGGGAGGGTCACACGCCGGCCCGCAGCTCCGCTGTCGTCAGCGAGATATTGACGGGGCATGGCTTCGAAGTGCGGATAGAAGAGGGCACATCGGCGCTCGCCGATCCGCAGCTCCCGGCCATCGATCTGATCGTGCCGGTGATCACCATGTCGACGATCGAGAAACCGGAGCTGCAAAACCTCACCGCCGCCGTCAGCGGCGGAACCGGCCTTGCCGGGTTCCACGGCACCATGGGCGACAGTTTTCGCAACGAGCCGGCCTATCAGTTCATGACCGGCGGCCAATGGGTCGCGCACCCCGGCGACATCATCCACTACCGTGTCGACATCATCAGCGACGATCCGATCGTCAGGGGTATCGAGGGTTTCGCCTACCATTCCGAGCAGTATTACATGCATGTCGACCCGAGCAACGAGGTGCTGGCGACGACGACGTTCAGCGGTGAGCATCTCGACTTCATCGACGGCGTCGTCATGCCCGTGGTCTGGAAGCGCCGCTACGGCAAGGGCCGCGTCTTCTTCAGCGCGCTCGGCCACACCGCGGATGAGTTTTCCGTCCCGCAAATGCGCACCATCTTCGAGCGTGGGGTGCTGTGGGCCAGCCGATAACCGGGGCCTGTCCGAGCAAGCAACGGCGATATCACGCCTCCGCTACTCGCTAAGCCGCGGCTAACGCTCTATGCTGGCTGAGGTCACGGCGTTCGACCGCCGTCATCGCAACTGAAATGTGTTGTCACGGGGGACATGCATGTTCGGGGTCGTCGGATTAGTAAGGCATGGAAAGTCGTCGCAGCGCTGGCGTCGGCCCGCTCTGGTGGTCGTGGTGTTCGGTCTGTTGCTGCTTGCGCCGCAGGCGGCCAACGCGCAGCCGAACTGGACGCTCGATCCGGCGAATTCGACGCTCACCTATCAATCGGTGAAGAAGAACACCATTGTCGAAACCAACAAGATCAGGAACCTCTCGGGCACGCTGACATCGGATGGCGCCGCCAAGGTCACGTTCGACCTCAACTCGGTCGACACCGGCATCGACCTTCGCAATGTCCGCATGCGCTTCCTGTTCTTCGAAACCTTTAAATTCCCGACGGCGGAAGTGACGGCGAAAGTCGATCCCGCCGCTTTTGCCGATCTCGCCACCAAACGGCGCATGAGCGCGCATATCCCGTTTCGCCTGAGCCTGCACGGCGTCGACAAGGACCTTGAGGCCAATGTCGTGGTCACCATGATCACCGACAGCATGGTGTCGATCGCATCGGAGGCGCCGGTCGCCGTGCATGTCGAGGATTTCGGCCTGTTGCCCAACATCGAAAAACTCCAGCAGGCGGCCAATGTCAGCAGCATCGTCCCGACGGCTTCGGTGTCGTTCGACTTCGTCTTCACCGCTGATGGGGCCAAGCCGGCGGCGGCGCCTGCCGTCGCAGCCCCAGCCGATGCCGGGCCGGTCGCCACAGATGCAGGCAAGACGTCCTTCAGCGACGATGAATGCCTGAACAGGTTCGAGGTGCTGTCGCGCACCGGCGCCGTCTATTTTCGCCCAGCCAGCGCTCGGCTCGATGAAAAGAGCCGCCCACTGCTGGCCGAGGTGGTCGGCGTCGTCGGCAAATGTCCGAAACTGAAGGTCGAGGTTTCGGGCCATACCGATTCCGACGGGTCGCCGACGGCCAACAAGAACCTGTCGGAACGGCGCGCCAAGGCGGTCGCCGACGCGATCATCGCTGCGGGCATTCCATCGGCGCAGATCACGGCTTCCGGCTATGGCGAGGAAAAGCCGGTGGCGCCGAACGATACGCCGAAGAACAAGGCGCTGAACCGGCGGATCGAGTTCTCCGCCACGCCGCTCGCCAACTGAGCCGGTCCTTAACTGAGAAGGCCCGTCAACCGAAAAGGAATCCGGTGCGTTTGGACATGATTGCAAGTTGCGGCAACTTCATGCGCGGCATCGGCCTCGCGGTGCTGGCGCTTGCGTTGACCATGACCATTACCATTACCATGACCGCGGCCAGTGCCGAACGCCGCATCGCCCTGGTGCTCGGCAATTCCCATTACCGGAACGCGCCGGTGCTGCCCAATCCGGTGAACGATGCGCAGGCAATGTCCGATCGCCTGAAGGGGCTGGGCTTCGAAATCGTCTCCGGCCTCGATCTCACCAAGGCGCAGACGCAGGAAAAGATCGCGCAATTCGCGCGGCAGGTGCGTGGCGCCGATATCGCGCTGTTCTTCTATGCCGGTCATGGCCTGCAGGTCTCGGGCAGGAATTACCTGCTGCCTGTCGATGCGGCGCTGGAGGACGAGACCTCGCTCGACTTCGAAGCCGTGCAGGTGGACTTCATCCTGCGGCAGATGTCGCGCGAGACCAGCATCAGGCTGGTGTTCCTCGACGCCTGCCGCGACAACCCGCTCGCCGATGTGCTTGCCAAGGAGACTGGCGGCGACAGCACGGCAAGCAGCGGCCTTGCCGAAATACCGATCGAGAATGGCGGCGCCGGCACGCTGGTCGCCTTCGCTGCCAGTCCCAACCAGCTCGCCTATGACGGACCGGGCGAGCACTCGCCATTTTCGGCGGCGCTGCTTGCCCATATCGGCGAGGTCAACGTCTCGATCACCGAAGCGATGAACCGGGTTACGTCGGATTTGTTCAAGGCCACAGCCGGACGCCAGCGGCCCTGGATCAACGTTTCGCTGGCCACCGATGTCGTGCTTCACAAGGTCGATCTCAAGGCGCCGCTGATCGTCGGCGATTCCGGCGCGGCTGCGCCCGAAGGCGATACGCAGGCGCGCACCGGCGCGGCCGCCAATCCGCCGGGTACGGACGCCGGCGAGCAGGCGCTGGAACAGCTGCGTGAGGAAATTCCGAAGCTGGGCTCGGACGCGCCAGTCCTTTTCGACGTTCCGGTCAATTTCGGCGACCCGGCGATCGACGGCAAGAGCATCGCCCAACTCATCCAGGGCAAGCCGCACTTCAGTCCGGTCGAGGGCCTGGAAAAGTCCGTCTGGGACAACCAGTGCAGCAACTGTCATCAATGGACCGAGGAGCGGCTGTGCGACCAGGCCAAGACCTACGTCACCAATGATGTCTCGGTGTTGCGCCTGCAACACCCGCTGGGCACGCGCTTCAAGGTGGCACTCGGCAAATGGGCGCAAAACGGCTGCAAATGAGACCGCCAACAATGGGTTGGATCAGATTTCAATGAAATCTCATCACGATCCAGAGCAATCAGGCTCGGCGCAGCGCCTCGGTTCCGGCCAGATGGATGCCCATCTCGACAAAGGCGGTGAGCACGGAGAAACGGTCCGCCACCGCAACCCGCGCCAGTCCGGCCAGTATGCCGGCATTGACGGCATGCGCAGCCGGCAGCGGCCGCAGCCTCGACCCGTTGGTCTGCGGCGTCAGGCCATTGATGTGCCGTTGCGCCGCTAGCGCGATCCAGCCGGCAGGCGTGTGCTGCTGCGTCATCGCCGCCCCGGCGACAGCCTCCCGGCGGCTTGCATTGTTGGGGTCGCCGACCCAGTCCTGGATCAGGGCCAGCGTTGCGAGATCCTGCTCTTCGAGCAGCTCGGTCAGATGCCCAAGGCACTCATGGCCCCACCAGATTGCGGCCCGGTCAGGCAGGAGATAGGCGCAAAAGGTAATCGCTTCCTCGGGGATGCGCCCGGCCATCAGCCGGCGGCAGAACTCGAGCGAGGGTTGGTCGGTCGGAACGGCCGTCATGTCCCGGGCGACAGCCGTGTTCGCGGCGAAGAGATCGCGTGCGGTCTGGAATCGAAGCCCGTTGACCATCGCTGCTGTTATCCTCCCCCAGCCCTCACTCAACCCGCCTGCGAGGCGCGGGTCAAGTCTGTCGACCACCACATGTCCATGACGTTGTTCACAGACAAACGCCTCACGGTTTGGTATATTCCACAGCCGACCGTGATCTCGACAGATCATTGTCGAACAGGAAGAGTTGGCCCGGATCCATGGATCGGGCCTGAGTGAAAATCGGATGCTCGAAACGGGAGTAACCGTTATGCAGCGGCACATTTCAGTCTTGGCATTGGCGACCGTGCTTTTCTCGACTCACGTCTATGCCGACCCACTTCAGAAATCGGAAGACATTGTGAAGTTCTTTGCCGGCACGATCGATCACGGCGCGGCACGCGGGATTTGTGTCGGCACCGAGGACGAGTGCAAGAGCAAGACCGGCCAGAAAGAAAAGCCTCCGGAGAAGACCGGCCTCGATATGCTGATCAATTTCAGCCTGGATTCGTCCGAGCTCGACGCCAAGGCGCGCAGCGAACTCGACGAATTTGCCAAGGCGCTGAAGGACGATCGGCTGAGCAAGCTGTCCTTCGTCGTCGAAGGCTATACCGACGCATCCGGCTCGGCGACCTACAATGAGGGGCTGTCGCAGCGCAGGGCGCAATCGGTCACCGCCTTCCTCGAATCCAACGGCATCGAATCCACCCGCATCAAGGCGGTCGGTCTCGGCGAGGCCAATCCACGCAATCCCGATCCCTACGATCCCGTCAACCGGCGGGTCGAGATGCGGATCAAGGCGCAGTAGCTTCGCCGGCTGCGTCTTCCGGCCATCAACGCCGCGCGTCCAACGGACACGCGGCGTTTTTGTCGTTCGATGTGATCGATCAGTTCTTGAGCACGCCGCCGACTGCTACGCCGGTGCCGAAGATCAGCGCCTTGGTCAGGAAATCATTGTTGTCCCGCGGTGGCGGTTCATCCTCGCGCACGACCTCTCGGTTGCGCCTTTTCTGCACGAACTGCTGTTGTCGGCGCGGCTTCTGGGCGTACTGCTTCTTGCGTGGCTTTTCCGCCACCGGCTTCAGCGTGCGGGCCTTCTGCACCACCTGTTTCTTCTGCTTGTCCACTCCGGCCTGGTCGGCCTCGTGCTTGGCACGAACGGCCTCCATCATCGGGTCCGTCTGGATAACCAGGAACGCCAGTTGCTCGCGCGTCAGGAAGGTGGTCGGAGGCAGCCCGTTCCCCTCTTGCCAGTCGCCGATCGCTTGCCGGGTCTTGGCGCCAATATTGCCGTCGACGCGGCCAAGCTCGTTGCCCAGCGCCTCGACGCGCAATTGCAGGTCGATGCGGCCCTGGCGATCGAGACCGATCGCGTTCTCCGTCGCCTCGGTGCCCAGCACCTTCTTCATGTCGTCCGAAATGCCGACCGAGGTGCGCACGGCAGAACCCGAGTTCGCTTCGTCGGCATCGAGCGCTGCCACCTGCCGTTCCTGGGCTTTCGGATCGTTCAGCGCATCGATGTTGAGCTGCGCCACCGTGGCGAAGCGGCCATTCGGGAACTGTTCGAGATAGGCTTCGTAGAATGGCGCGGTGTTGCGCTTCGAGGCCTCGTCCCAAAGCCGCTGCTCGACTTCCCACGAAGGCGGTTCGCTGGTGACGAGAGCAGGAGCGGGCGCTGCCACGGCGTTCGCGTCATCGGCGGCCGGTTTTACCATCGGTGCGGCTTCGGCGGCCGGTTTGCCAAGGAAGACCTCGCGGCCCAGCGATGCGTTGTGCCATGGCCGCTGGCGGCCTTGCGTGGTCTCGGCCACTTCGCCGCGCACCCGCGTCAGCGCGCTCTGGATCTCGACGCCGGGTTCGGTCAGGTGCCTGGCGAGCGCGGTCGAGTAGGGGCTGTCGACGCCGTTGCCGTCAAAGGCGATGGCGCCCGGGTCGGTGGCATAGGCAATCAGGATGCCGCCGGTGCCGACGCCCTCTGATTTAGGGTCGATCGGCGCCAGGCCGGTGCCCAGCGCGGTGGAGCGGGTCTTCGGCATCGAGGCCGCCAGTGTCCGTGCCAGCGGATTGTCGCGGCAGGCATCAAGGATGATGACGCCGACCGCCGGGTCGGGCGGCAGTGCGGCCATGAAGTCGTCGATCTGGACGGTGCGGGTCTTGAGATAGGCAGGTGACGTCAGTTCGGCGTCGACCGGGATCAAAAAGTTCTTGCCGTCGACTTGCATGCCGTGGCCGGCATAGAAGATGACGGCGAGGTCGGCATCGTAGGACTGCTCGGTGAATTTGCTGATCAGGCTGTGCATGCCGGCATTGTCCTGGTCGACGCCCTCGATCACCTCGAAGCCGGCATTGCGCAGCGTCGATGCGATGAGATGCGCGTCATTGGCCGGATTGGGCAATTCGACGGCATGGACGTATTTGCTGTTGCCGATGACCAGCGCGACGCGTTTGACGCCACCGGCATCCGGCGCCGCCGCCTGGACGGTGCCAAGCGCGGTCAGCATTAACAGAAAAAATCCGCTCAAAAGGACGGCAAACGCTTTCATGGGATCGGCCTTCCGCCCCAATGGGGCGCGTTATTGATGGCTGTGCATGCTAAATTTCACCAGCGACTGTATCGCTTCTGCCAAAATGGCTGTTGGGCGTATGTGATCCCAGCCACAGTTTTGGTTCACAAGGACCCAAAAACCTTCCCAAATATCCGCAAACATACCATTCGCCGGCCTCAGAACCAATCGGCTTGGCGAAAGCCGGGGCGAACTGCCAGCTCTAGCCCGGCTCAAGAGTATTTTGGATCGAGCCGACCAGTGCCGTTATCGCCTGCTTGTATTTTTCGAACTCCGGCGATGTCTGGCGGACTTCCGTCGTCGTCTGCTGGCCCGCATCGGTGGTGGCGGGCGTCGGCAATTTGCGGCCCATCTTCCGTTCCGCCCAGTCGACGACGTAGCTGGCGGTCTTGCCGGCAAGAAACGGGTTGGCCTGGATAACGGACGAGCCGAGCACGGCGCTCAACTGCGCCGATCCCGGCGACGCCAGCACCTGATGGGCGCCTTCCATACCGAGGAAATGGCAGAGATAGAGCCGGCCGGCGGTGATCTGGTGGCCACGCGCCTTGAGATAGGCTTCGCCCTCGCGCGCCAGATTGCGCACCATCTCACGCGAGATGGTGGCGTCGTAGCGCAAAGCGAGCAGGTCTGCGGTCGACAGCGAGCGCGCCAGTTCGGGACGATAGGTGTTCATCATCCGGATCCAGGTCTTGGATATGAACTGGCCGGCGCCTGTCGCCGAAGACAGCGGGTTCTTGGCCCGCGCGCTACCGCCCGATTCGACGTGGACGATACGGTCGGTCAGCGTTTCGACGGCGGGATCGCTGGAAGTGACGGCGATTGCAGCGGTCACTGTTCCGAGCGGATCGATCGCCTGACCGCTCTGATAGAGTTCGAAATGCAAATGTGGCCCGGTCGACAGGCCGGTGGTGCCGATATAGCCGATAATGTCGCCGGCCTTCACCTTGGTGCCGACACCGCTGGCAATGGCGAATTTCGACATATGCGCGTAGCGCGTCTCGCGGCCGCCGCCATGGGCGATCTTGACCACATTGCCGTAGCCGCCGCCGTCGCCCTGGAAGATGATCTCGCCGTCGAAGGCTGCTGCGATCGGGGTCCCCACGGGTGCTGCCCAGTCGACGCCCTTGTGGATGCGAACAACGCCCAGGATCGGATGCTTGCGCGGCCCGAAGGTCGACGTCATGACACCGTTGACCGGCGTCACCATGCCGTTGGCCACCGTCAGCGAGCGCACCTGGTCATCGCCCGAGACGCAGGAAAACTGGCCGTCGCTCTGCTGGAAAACGAAACAATCCAAGCTCTTTTGCGTGCCTTGGATACCGACATAGAGCACCCGTCCGTCGGTCTCGTTCTTGCCGCGCGGCGTCTGCGAATAGATCAGCACAAGACGCTGGTCCTCGCTGGCGAAAGCATCCAGATCCTGTCCCCGCGACAGATACATGATGGCTTCGCCGATGATGCCGCTCGGCACATTGTTGCGGGCCGCCGTCGAATAGATCGCGTCGAGCAGGCGGTATTGCCGTTTCTGCGTGCCTTCGGTCTCGGCGCCCGAATAATTGAACAGGTCCTCGCGCACCCACGGGTCGACGCCCGACACGAAGGCACCGGCCGCGTTGCGTGTCAGCGTGCCGACAAAGACGTTCCTGGCATAGATCGAGACCTGCATCAGCGACATCGTCGTGGTCTCGCGCGTCGGCCTGAAGCCGCGCATCGCCACGACATAACCAGGCTGCAGGCCGTCCTTGTCGAACAGCGCCTTCAGCGCCTCGCCGGCAAGCTTTGCGTCGTCGGCGGAAAAATGCGCATCGAGCGCCACGCTGTCCAGGCTGCGGTCGTTGAGGATTTTCACGAAAATGTCCTGGGTCGCCTCGAAGCGCTGGTATTCCGAGCTGACGGTGGCAACGCTGGTGTTGTTTTCGACCGGTGTCTTCTGAAAGGCGGGGAGTGCTGCTTCGCCCTCATCGATGGTCTCGCCCCAGCCGGCCTCGGGGTCATCGGCCGCCGCCGATGCACCCGGAGCGGCTTGCGGGTCAGGAGCTGGGCCGGAGGCCGCCGGAGCCCCGTCCGCGCCGGGCGATGGTTGAAGATCGTTCTGCAGGTCATTCTGCGGATCGCTGGGTTCGGCGGGTGGCGCGACCGCGGTCTTCCGCTGCGCCTGAAAGAAAGCGAAATCCTCTTGCGTCGAGGGGATCGTCGTCATGAATTTTTCGCTGGCGCTCAGCATCACGTCGGAGAGAACCATGATCTGAGGGGAGATACCGGCCTGGTCGAGCTCCGCCGGGCGCGGCATCCCGCTGCTCTTCGCGGCGCCGGCCTCCGGCGCCAGTGTGATCCACATCGGGTCGCCGGCAAGGTCGATGATGGCCGGCACGTAGACCGATGCGTCGGCCGGCACGTCGTCCGAGCCTTCGACGGCATGCAGTTCCTCGTCCTCGTCGCCGAACGACCAGTAGTCGGCGGTAAGATAGAAGCCGGTGGCAATCGCGGCGAGGACGATTGTCGCCAGGCCAGCCGCCAGCCCGAGCCAGATCCTGCGCCTGCGCAGCGCGGCGCGCGCCTGCTTCTTTGCTTTGAAGCTGGTGTCGATGCTGTGCGTCACGGCGCGCTTCCGGTCAGGAAGAAGGTCCAGCGCACCTGTTCCTGGGTGTCGACTTCGAGAAACTTCGCCGCGATATGGCCGCGCTGCCAGCATTCATCGATGCCGCGGATCGAGAACCGCCGCCGCTCGATGCACATGTCGGTGGAGCCTGCCAGAATGGCGTGGCCGAACACATCCGTCGCGTAGATGTAGATGTAGCGGTTGGTCAGCTCCTCGCGGATGACGTTGACGCATTGATTGGCGCCGATGGTCCACCAGCCATCGGTCTGGTCGGCATCGTCGACCTTTTGGCCGACGGCAAGATTGACGACATCGAGCGTCTGGTTGCAGACGGTGAATTCGGCGCGCGCTTGCCCGGTGGAAAGAAGCGCCAGCAACAGCGTCGCGACCGCGCTCGCGGCGAGCTTCACCCGCACGTTCCGGGCAAGCAGGACGGGATCTCGGCGACGACGTTGCATCGGCGTCGGTGCTAGCCGCCGAGGCGGAAATATTTGGCGGTCGCCGAAAATGCCGAACTCCTGGCGCCGATCTCGTCGAGTATCCTGGGCAACAGCACCGAGGCCGGCGTCGGCGTTGTGAAGTCCGCCGCCTTAATGTCCTGCGGCCCGGTGATCACCATGATGATCTGCGGCAACGCCTTGCCTGCCGCCTTGTCGGCGGCGCCGAGCCCGATCGGGATCGAGAAGGTCGCCTTGTCGGCTTGTACGACAACATGATCGTCGAGGTTGAAGGCGATGCCCCTGTGGTCGATCAGGAACACGCTCGACACCAGCCCGCCATGCGTCATCAGCGTGCCGTCGATCGGCGAGCCGTCCGGCACCGATGTCTGGTCGAGGACAAGCTGCGGCCTGTCGGCCGTGCTCGCGCCCATGAAACGCAGGAAGCCGGTGATCCCGCATTGCGGGGGCTGGATAAGGCGGACGCTGATATCCGGCTCGACATGGAACTTCGCCTGGAATTCCCCAAGCAACTGTTCGAAGGGTGGCACCGACGTGCCGAAGCCCTCGATCGCGACGCCCTTGTCGGCGGCCGACGTCACCGTCGCAAAAAAACAATCACCACCATTGAAGGCGCGTACCCAGGTGACCCGCTCCGCGGCCGCATCGGCCGGTGGCGGCACCTCCGGCTTGGGCACGTTCATGGCAATGTCGGGCTCTGCGGACTTGTCGGCCTGCTCGCCGCTGGCGATGTTGGGCCGGCTTGGGTTGGGCTCTGCGGTCGTTTCAGGCGCCTGCGTGTCCGGCTTGGGGGCCAGCGTGTCCGGCTTGGGCGCCTGCGTGTCCGGCTTGGGCGCCTGCGCGGTCGGTTCAGGCGCCTGCGCCTTGGGCTCGGGCGGTTGAGCGGTGGGTTGCGGCGCCGGTGCTGTGGGCGTGGGTGCCTCGGCCGTTGGTTCAGGTGTTTGCGTGGCCGGCGCTGTCGCCTTGGGCTCTACCGGCGGACTGACAGGCTCGGGGTTCTTCGCGGCATCGGACTGTGACGGGCCGGATGGCGGTTGCAGCGCGACGGTCTTGTCGATTGGTGCGGCCGGCAGCGGGGCCGTAGCGCTCGACGCGACTGGTGGCGTCGGCTGCGGCTCGACCGGCGCTTTGGCCTGATCTTCAGCCGCAGTCTCCGCTGGTTGCGGCTTTGGCACCGTCTTCTCGACCGGCGCAGTGTCCGGAACGGGCTTGTCAGCGACGATCGGCTTTGTCAGTTCGGGTTGGAGCGGCTTGCCGGTGTCGGTGACGCGAGGCCGGTCTCCGAATCCCACGATACCCGATGCATAGAGCCCTCCAAGCGATACCACGGCCACCGCCGACAGCACCGCGATCGTCAGATTTCTGCCTGTAGTAGCACGCTTCGGCGGTGTGCTTGCTCGTCTGGGAGTTTCAGCAGCCGGTTTCGGCTGCGACAGGTGCGCCGGGCGCACGTGCGGCACGAAAGACGGCTCCGCCGTGCCGCTTGGCGGGGCCGAACCGAAGCCTTGGGCCGGCGAGTCCCCGACCTTCGAGACAGGCCCTGCGGTCTGCCCGGTTCGCGGCAGACCGGGCCGGGGCGCGAGCGATGCCGGCGGCAAGGTTGCGTCGCTGTCGTCGCGCGTCAACCGGGCGATTTCGGCCATGCTGGCCGGTCGATCATCCGGGTCAGGCTGCAGCATCGCTTCGACAATGTCCCTGAAATCGGCATCGATGCCGGAGAGATCAGGGACGGTCCGCCGTTTTTCGACGATCTCGTATTGCGAGCCGCCCATATCGATCGGCTTGCCGCGCAGCGCCGCCGCCAGCACCAGCCCCAGGCTGTAGATGTCGGACTGTTCGCTGACCTCGCCGCCATAGAGCCCGAGCTGCTCGGGGGAGACGTAATTGTATTTTCCGGCAAACTTGCCGCCGATCAGCGTCTCGCCACCGACCGCGGCCGATCGCGCAATGCCGAAATCGATGATCTTTGCCCGCTCGACCCGGCCGCCCGGCAGGATGATGTTGTCGGGCGACAGATCGCGGTGGATGGCGCCGGCCTGGTGCACGGCGCTCAGGCCCGAGGCCAGCCGGTGGCACAGTTTGCGCACATCCGGAGTCGCCATCGCCCCGCCGCGCATGACGTCGTACAGCGACTGGCCGTCGACGAATTCCATCGCCAGATAGGGCCGCCCGATGCCGGGATCTATGGTGAAGACGTGGTAGCGCACGACCGCGTCATGCGACAGATGGTTGAGGATCGAGGCTTCCTTGCGAAACAGCGACAGGATCGTCTGATCGCGGGCGAATTCCGGCAGCACGATCTTGATCGCGACATGATCGCCGGTCTGGATGTTGTGGCCGCGATAGACTTCGCCCATGCCGCCCGACGCGATGCGTTCGTCGAGCTCGTAGATGCCGCTGAGCTGCGTGCCGACGCTGGTATCCGCCATGTTGGGCAATAGCCGGGTCTTGTCGTCGGAGCTCATCGGTCACGGCCTTCTGCTCGGGACAGGCCATTGCCTTTGTCTCTGATCTTGACCAGAACGATGGTGACGTTGTCCGTGCCGCCGCGCTCAAGCACCATGGAAAGCAGCTTTTCGCAGGCAGCCTGCGGCGCTGCCGAGAGCACTGCAGCCGCAATCTCCGCGTCACTGACATGCGCCGTCAGGCCGTCCGTGCTGAGGATGAAAATGTCGCCGGCAAGGGTCTCTCCCTGCTGGAAGTCGATGGCGATTTCGTCGTTGACGCCGATGGCGCGGGTGATGACGTTGCGGCGCGGCCAGTTCTCCGCTTCGGCCGCGCTGATCGCGCCGCTGTCGAGCAGTTCCTGGACCTCGGTGTGGTCGCGCGAAATCTGCGAGATCGCGGCGTTGCGCACGAGATAGACGCGGCTGTCGCCCGACCACAGGCAGGCGAACCTGCCGTCCATGGCCAGCAGTGCGGCAACGGTGGAGCCGATGGTCACGCCGCGTGAGCGCGAAATCCGGCGGATCTCGGCATGCGCCCGGTTCAGCCGATCCTCAAAGCGGGCGCGCAGATCCGGCGCCGAACTGGCGATGCCGATCGTCGCCAGATGCTCGACAATGCTTGCCGAAGCGACTTCTCCGGCCTCGTGCCCGCCCATGCCGTCGGCCACCACCCAGAGGCCGATCCGCGGCTCGACCAGAAAGCTGTCCTCATTGTGGTCGCGCACGCAGCCCTTGTGGCTCACGCCGTAGCTCTCAAAGGCGGCATCGTTCACTTGCCTACGCTCCGCAACGCCTTGGCTGACGTGCCTGGCCAGTCTGCCACAGCCCCATTCATTAGAGTATCGAAATCTAAGCCGCTGATGACGGACGGTGTGGTGCCGCCGCTGTCTCTGCGTCCTGCAATCGCTGGTCCTGCCATGCAATTCCCCATCAGAAAGCCTTCGGACAGCTGAACGCGGAGAGCGCCGGCAGCGTGAACGGATTACCGTCCTCCCCGGTCTTGATCGTGTAGGCGACATCGCGCCCGCCGATGAGGAAATGCGCTTCGAGACTGTCGCCATTGGCGGTGACCTGCCCCTTGTCCAGCAATCGTTTCAACGCCCAGGGACCGTCGAACTTGATTGCGGACTCGCGGCCGGGCAGCTCCGGCGTCAGGCTGAGACTGGCCGAACCGGTCTTGCCCGGCCACGGAATCAGGCCCGGCGTGTTGCCGGCTTGGGTGGCCTGCAGCACCTGGCCGTCGATATTGAGCAGCGCCATGTCGGCATCGCCATGCAGCGACAGCGGCGTGAAGGTGATGTTGATCGACGGCACCGGCCCGCCGAGCGGAAAGAAAGCCGCGCGGATTTGTGCCGCGAGCTGAAAGTTCTTCAGCGTCGATTTCGCCAGATTGCGGCCGAACCTGGTGTCCTGTTTCCAGTCCCAGTCCTGGCCGCTCATGTCGACCAGCGACGCCAGGTTCTGCGCGAAAAACCGGTCGAGAACCCCGCCCGGAGAAAACAACCTGGCAAAATCCGCCATGGCGACATCGTCGGTACCGGCGGGGGCGAATGGAAAGCGCCCGGCAATCATCTCTTCGCACGGACGGCCGACGGTCTCCTCCAGCATCTCGTTGAGATGCGTGGTCGATGTTTCGGCGACGGTGCCCTCGAAATCGTCCGCCGCCGCGCTCACCATCCTGGCCAGCGCCTTCGGCAGCCGCGAGGCGTTGGCGCGTAGAGTCGATATCTGCAGCTGCAGATTGGCGTTGGCCTGGTCCGTCTGGGCGGGGACATCGGCGGCCAGCCGCACGCTCTGATAGATTTCGCGGAAATTCTGGGTCAGGGCGTCGAGCGGCCGCTGCCCCGGCGCCCCGGCCACCAAAGCCTGGAAAGACCGGAACTGGGCTTCGATGTTGGCGCCGGGATCCTGGTTCTGCGTACTGACAAAGGCGGTCCCGGCCCTGCTCTGCGATTTGCGCGCTGCAAGCTCGATGCCGATGCGGGCGAGGCCCTTGGCGCGTGCCGCGATTTCCTGGCCGCTGTCTTGAGACGGCGCAGCCGGATTGCGCTCTTGCGTCAAAGCTGTTTCGCGCGCGATCGCCTCGAACAGCTGCATCAGCGGCGAACTCGGTGATCCCGCTGCGGACAGCGCCAGATATTGCGGTTTGTCGGCGGCCATTGCCTTGAACTTCAACCTGTCGAGCACCTCGTTCCACGCCGCCGCAAAGCCCTTGCCATAGCGATCGAGCAGCTCCGGGCCGAGCTTGAGCAATTCCTGGTCGAAACCGCCTTGCTCGCCGCTCGAGCCGATCACCCATTGATCGTCGACCAGCGCCTGCGCGCTCCTGGCAAGTTGCGCCAGATAGAAGTCGAAGCCGGCATGGGTGTAGAGACCGGGGACGCGAAGGCCGGCGAGATCGTTTCCGTCATTGCGCTCGAACAGCATCGGCGCCTCCGCGCCGGCTTGCGATGACACCGAAAAATCGTCCAGCGCCGCCGCATAGGTGGCCGACTGGATGAGCGCGGTGGCGCGATCGGCAAGGCTCATGCGGCCGAGCGAGCGCTGGGCGGATTCGACCAGCGCGCGGTTGAGTTCGAACGAGGGATCCTGGTCATCGTCGAGCGCCAGCATGGCGCGCAAATGCTTCTCCAGTTGCGCCCGGCCGTCGCGATTGTGGGCGCCGGGATAGCGGTTCTGTTCCCAGTCCCGCTTCAGCCAGGTGACGACCAGCTCGTCATCCACTTTCGGCGCCTTGCCGCCCAGCATCAGGTAAATCTTCAACGGCTCGTACAGCGCCATCGGATCGGCCATCCTGGCCTCGATCGTGCGTTCGAGCTGGAACAGCAGGCGCGAGCGGAACATCCGCTCCAGCCCCTGCCGATAGGCGGTCTCGGAGGCCGAAAGGATACGCTCACGCTGGCTGAGGCCGAACGTCGCCGTGGCCGGGGTGGGCTGGTCTCTCGTATCGTAGCCGGCCGGCAGGCCGCGCAGCGCATCGAGCGCGCCGATGACGGTTTCGAGGTCGGCATCCAACACCGTCGTGCTGGCCAGCAGCGGCGCGGCTGTCGCGCGGTATTGGCCTGCCGCCTGGCCGGTCGCGGCGACCAGCGATTTGTTGGTCGTAAAGCTCAGGCCGAGAACGCCAAGCGCGGCGATCGCTATGGCCGCGATCGCTGTCAGGCCGGCGTAGCGGGCGATCGCAACGCGCCTGTCGGCCGCCCTGTCATAGGACACCCAGCCGGACTCGGCGAAAATGACGCGGCTCAACAGATCGTGCAGGAAGAAGCTTTTGCCGGTGCCGGAAAGATGCGCCTGGGCATTCCTGCCGAAACTGCGGCCTATGCTGCCCAGCAACTGGTCGATCGGCGTGCCTTCCTGCGTGCCGGAAGAAAAATACAGGCCGCGCAGGGGGGCGTTCAGCTGCTTGCGCGTCGGCTCGAAAACGCCCTCGAGGAAATTCACGATCCGGCCTTTCAGCGCACCGAGCTGCGCGGCGAAGCCGAAAATGGCGATGCGCGCGACCGGATCGGTCTCCGACTGCAGCCGCTCGCTCATCTCTTCGGTCAGGCGCTTCACCAGCGCGTCGAATTCGGCTGGCGCTTCTGCGACCATGTTCAGGCCGCGCTCGGCGGTCTGGAAGGTCGCGCCCCACACCTTGCGCCGGCGTGCTTCGTCGAAACCGCCGAAATATTCCATGAATCCGGAGACTAGGTCGGCCTTGGTGAACAGCACATAGACGGGAAAGCGGACCTTCAGGACCTCGTGGATTTCCTGCAGGCGGCTGCGGATTTCGGCGACACGGGCCGCCTGCTCGCTGTCCGCCATCAGATCGGAAAGGCTGATGGCCAGGATGACGCCATTGATCGGCTGGCGCGTCCGGTGCCGCTTGAGCAGCGACAGGAACGCCAGCCAGCTTTTGCTGTCGGTCCGTGCATGGGAATCCTGCGTCGTGTAGCGCCCGGCCGTGTCGATCAGCACCGCCTCGTCGGTGAACCACCAGTCGCAATTGCGCGTACCGCCGACACCCGCCACCGGCTGCGCCTGGCCCGACCCGGCCAGCGGAAAGTTCAGGCCGGAATTGACCAGCGCGGTGGTCTTGCCGGCGCCCGGCGGGCCGATGACGATGTACCAGGGGACGTCGTAGAGGAAGTTGCGCTTGCCGCTCGACTGCCTGAGCGTCGCGACCGCTTCGTTCATGCGAGCTTCCAGCATCTTTGCATCGCTGCCGTCATCCTCGGCGCTGGCCATGGCGGCCTCCAGCGCCTTCTGCGCCTTGCGCCTGCGCCGGAACCGGATTGCGTAGATGATCGCCACCGTTCCGACGACGATGCCGATGATCGCTGCCCGCAGCCAGATGGGATCCAACGGCCGGGCGCCGGCAAAGCGGATCAACGGGCCGGCGTACCAGACCGCGGCGGCAAAGCCGGCGAGCGCGAGCGCGCTGAAGATGCGTAGCAGCCAGCCGGTCACAGCGTCTCCTCCCGCGGGATCATTACATCGACACGGCGGTTTTTGGCGCGGCCCTCCGGCGTTGCATTGTCGGCGATGGGCTCGTCCTCGCCCTTGCCCTCGACCTTTGTCCGCGACGGATCGCTGAAATGCGCTGCGATCATCTTTTCCACCGACTGGGCACGGGCGACGGAGAGGTCGAAATTCGATTTGAAGGCGCTGGTCTTCTTCGGCTTGACGTTGTCGGTGTGGCCGACGATCCGGATTGGCCCGCGCTCCGCATCGAGAGCCGCCGCGATGCTGGCGGCCACCGGCTCGAACTCCGGCTTGACCTCGGCTCGTCCCGACTGGAACAGCAGGGCGTTACTGATTTCAACGATGATGAAATCACCCTTGGTGCCGACGCTGACGCCGCCGGCTTCGATCTCCTTGGCCAAGGCAGTGCGGATGCGATCAACCTGCGCAATCGTCGTTGGCGCTGCGACCTTCACCTCCTCGGTCAGCGGGACGAAGCCGGTGCGCTCGATGGTGACCGGCGTCGCCGGATTGAGCGCCAGCAACTCGCCGGCAACAGCCTCGCCATCATTGGTGATGAGGACCCGCAGCGTGAAAAAAGCTGCGGTCAAGCCCGCCGCGGTTGCAGCGGCTATGCCCCAGAGCGGAACCCGCCTGGAGCCTTGCGCCGATGTGACCGACAAGCCTTGCCAGCGCGGCGAGATGTCGTCGTCACCGAGGACGCGGAAATAGGCTGATGTCTCGTAGACGTCGCGGCGGACCCGTTCGAGGCTCTCGCGCGGCTGGCCGCGATACTGGCCTTCGAAGCCAAGCGACAGGCAGACATGCATCAGCTCGATGAGATTGCGATGATGTTCCGGCGTCGCCAGCACCGTGTTCAGCGCCTGGAAAAAACCGGCGCCGGTGGGTTTGACCTGGAAGAAGCGCTGCAGCATGGCGTGCTGCGCCCACGCATCCCGGCTGGAACCGGGCAGATTGGCGACGATATCGTCGGCGGTTTCGCAAAGCACATAGCTGGCGATGCGCGCATCCTCTTCCGAGGTATCGGTCCTGGCGATCTTGCGGTCGAAATCCTCGATCAGGCCGGCGACATGCTGCGCCAGCGGCTCGGCCGGTCTTTCGACAGCCATCAGCCGCAGATGCCCAAGCAGTATCAGCAAGGGCGCCGCGGCAGCGACGATCGGGTTGGCCGCGCCATAATCGACGGCATCGCTGGCGCCGAGCAGCGCATCCCATGGCGTTTTCCCCGCCGTCCCGGCTGAGCCGTGAACGGGCCGATCGGCCGGCGCGTTGGCGAAGGGCGTTCCCTGATAGATCACCGTCCCCGTGACGTCGGACGGCGGCTGGCGGCCGGCGTTGGGATCGAAAATCGTGGGTTCCGGGACGCTGGCAGGGGCGATCACCGTACTGCCGGGGGCCGGCGCATCGCGGGCGAGAACCGTCTTTTGCTTGCGGCCGGGATTGGGGCGGCTGGGGCGGATGACGGTTTTGCCGGTCGGATCGAAAGGATCATCCTTCGAGCTCATCGCCGATCCCTGCCTCTACGCCCGCGCGGCGCGACGCACAGCGCCATGTCCGCGCGAACGCGGACCGCAGGACGCTTCTCGCCGTGACATGACATGTGCCGCAGACCCCCGAGGTCGACCAACCGTACCCGCGTGCTCAATTGCCGTATGTGATCGTAGTCTCAGAAGGTTGCGATGGAAACCCGGCGCAATTTTGGTCGCCGGCCGGTGCCTAGGTCGGCCTTCACGGTGTCTTCAGCGGTGCGCGGGCTTAGCCCTTGCCGGTCTTCTGTTTGGCGGCCTTGGCATAGGCTTCACTGAAATAGGTGAGGAATATGTCCAGCATGCCGTTCTCGTGCGCTTCCTCCTTGGCCCGCCAGGTCGCGACCAGCGCGTCCCAGGCGCGCGTTTTCTTCGAGGCAAAGGAGGATGGCGGCAGTTTTTTCGCAATCGCCTCGGGCGACAGATCGTCAAGCAACCGCGACAGCGCCGCCTGCATGGCGGCGAAGGTTGCGAATTCATGCGTCTTGAGGTCGTGGAAAGCGTCTTCGATGCTGTGCCGGGCATCAAGATAGCCGGATCTACGCCGCGCGAACATGATGTCGAGGATTTCGTCGGTCCCGGGCACGAACTTCAGCGGATTGTTGTCGGCGGCGTTGATCATGGTTCGATCGCTGGTCTTGGCCAGGACTTTTGCAGCGGCGCGCGCCTTCAACAGCAACACCAGCTCGTCGACGACGATGCGCAGCACCGCGCCGATCTCGCCGGCTACCTCCTGCGGTTGGCGCAGCAAAAGCACCTCTGGCGGAATGCCGGCGCCGGCGGCAATCGCGCGCAGGATCTCGTCGGCTTGCTGCGGCCGGCTGGAGACCGAAGCGGGTGGCGCGGTCGGTGACCGTGGCGATGCGACATGGTCTGGAAAGGATCCGGCACCAGGCATCTGCCGTTGCGTCGAACCATGGCCACCGAAGGCTGGGTTCCCGTCATCGATCGACACCGAGACGATATAGCGGCCGATCCGGAGCCGGTCACCTTGCGCCAACCGATGCGGGCCGGTCAGGCGCTGACTCGACCCGTTGACGAATGTGCCGTTGCGCGAGACGTCGTGGAGAAAAAAGGCGCCGCCTTCGTAGCGGATTTCGCAATGTCGGCCGGAGATGAACTTGTCCGGATCGGGCAAGGTCCAGGCGCAGTTCTCCCGCCCGATCTCGAAGCCGCGGTCGCGCGATGCGTAGCCGGGCGGCAGCCCGGCAGGCAGGACATCGACATTGCTGATCTGCAGACTGATGAACATGCGCTATGGACCGTCGACCGCTGCCGTTTCCATTGATCCGATGTGCCACAGTCTAGCAGCTTGCGGGCACAGCGGGAGAGCGGCGTTTCACACTGGCGAAAGCGGCGCAAACAGCAACGGCCTGCCGCTTGTCCTCTTTGGTCTGCCATAGAACATGTGGTAGGCTCAACATGGCTTGGGTGGCAAGTTGCGAAATATCCCTGAACGTGAGGTCGTTAACACAAGAAGGGCTTCGAACCTGCCACACTAGCGCTCAGGAGGGGCACGACCCATGCCGAGTGAACAACGCGCCGCGCTTGTGCAGACGCCGGTCGGCGCCGAGCTGTTGACCTTTACGCATCTCGTCGGCCGCGACGAGATCAGCCGCTGCCTTGCCTACACCGTTGGATTTGTCTCGACCAATGCCGATGTCGACCCGCTGAAGATGCTGGGCGGCGCCGTTTCGATCGAAGGCGAGGCCGACCCCAAGCGCTGGTTCAGCGGCCTCATCGCCGAGTTTCGCCTTACCCGCATCGAAGATCGGCTGGCTCACTATGAGGCGGTCGTCAGGCCGTGGCTGTGGTTCCTCGGCAATACCACCGACTGCCGCATTTTCCAGGACAAGACCGCCGTCGAGATCGTGGAGGAGATTTTCTCTAAATATGGCGGCATCGCCAAGTTCGAAAAGCGCTTGCAAGGCTCTTATCCGCCGCGCGAATATTGCGTGCAATATGACGAGAGCGACCTCGATTTCGTGCAGCGGCTGCTCGAGCACGAAGGCATAATGTACTTCTTCGAGCATGCCGAGGGCGAGCACACGCTGATCCTGGCCGACGCCATGAGCAAGCTGAAGCCAGCGCCGGGCTATGAGACGGTGCTCTATCAGTTCGAAGGGCAGGGCTCGCGCCGCGACGTCGAGTACATCACCGACTGGATTCCAGGCAGCGCGGTGCGCCCCGGCGCCTATGCCCACACCGATTATGACTTCGAAAAACCCGCCGCCGATTTGATGGCGAAGTCGGCGCAGCCCTTCGGCCACAAGCAGGCCGCGGGCGAGAACTATCGCCACCCCGGCGCGCATCTGGAAGTCGGGCGCGGCGACAGCCTGGCGGCGATCAGGCGCGAAGAAATCCAGGCGCCGCATATGCGCATTGCCGCTGTCGGCACCGTGCGCGGCCTGTTCTCCGGCTGCACCTTCAAGCTCGACGGCTTTCCGCGCGACGACCAGAACAAGGAGTATCTGGTGATCAGCGCCGAGTACCGGCTGTTCGATCCGGGCTATCGCGCCGGCGTCGACACCGATGGCGAGAATTTCAAGGTGGTGCTCGGTGTGGCGCCGACCTCAGTCGCTTATCGGCCGCCGCGCATCACGCCAAGGCCAATCATGCGCGGGCCGCAGACGGCGACCGTGGTCGGTCCGTCCGGCGAGGAGATCTTCACCGACAAATATGCCAGGGTGAAGGTGCAGTTCCACTGGGACCGCCTCGGCAAGAAGGACCAGAAGAGCTCCTGCTTCGTGCGGGTGTCGCAGACCTGGGCCGGAAGCGGCTGGGGCTTCATCCAGATCCCGCGCATCGGCCAGGAAGTGATCGTCGATTTCATCGAAGGCAATCCGGACCTGCCGATCATCACCGGCCGGGTCTACAACGCCTCGCAGATGCCGCCCTACGGACTGCCTGGCAACGCCACGCAGTCCGGCTGGAAGTCCAACTCGTCGAAGGGCGGTGGCGGCTACAACGAACTGATGTTCGAGGACAAGGCCGGCTCGGAGCTGGTCAACTTCCAGGCGCAGAAGGACCACCACCTTCTGATCAAGAATGATCGCCAGAAGCTGGTCCAGCACGACCAGTCCGACCGCATCGACCACGACGCCAAGCACTCCGTCGGCCACAACCTCGACGAGGACGTCGGCAACAACAAGACGGTCAAGGTCGGCGTCGACCAGACGACCAATATCGGGTCGAACGACACCGAGACGGTGGGCAAGAACCGCTCACTGACGGTGGGGGTCGATGAGACGATCAACATCGGCTCGAACTCGACCGAGACGATCGGCGCCAACCACACCCAGACCGTCGCGATCGTGCAGACGGTGACTGTTGGCGCGGCGCGGGTCGATTCGGTCGGAGCATCCGAGACCCGAACTGTGGGCGGTCCGCAGACGAACACGATCGGTGCGACGCGGTCGGTCACCGTAGGTGCTGCGCAGAGCCACGATATCGGCGCGGCTGATAGCTGGAACATCGCGGCGGCGCAAAGCGTCAATGTTGGCGCCGATCAGAGTTTCACCATCGGCGGGGCACAGTCGTCGCAGATCGGCAAGGGCAGGTCGGCAAAAATCGCTGCGGACGACGCAACCG
This sequence comes from Mesorhizobium sp. M0862, assembly GCF_040319795.1. Classification (NCBI taxonomy): domain Bacteria; kingdom Pseudomonadati; phylum Pseudomonadota; class Alphaproteobacteria; order Hyphomicrobiales; family Phyllobacteriaceae; genus Mesorhizobium; species Mesorhizobium sp. M0862. The sequence continues at coordinate 42,501 of NZ_JAMYOJ010000010.1, read as the reverse complement.
ATGTCGGCGGCGGGCACGCGCTCAAGGTCGGCAAAGGCAGCGGAATCCAGATAGCCGAAGACAGTGTGATCAAGGTCGGCAAGAATCTGATGATCGAGGCGGCCGACTCGATCACGCTCAAATGCGGTTCGGCCTCGATCACGATGAAAAAGGATGGCACCATTGTCGCTGATGGGAAGGATATTACCCTCAAGGGCAGCGGCAAGATCACCGTCAAGGCCGACGGCGAGGTGATCGTCAAGGGCAGCACGATCAACAACAATTGAGGGCATCATCATGGAAGTGCTGGAGCGTATCGACGGCGTCGTGATCGGCCTGCTGATCGGCTTCCAAGGCGGGGCGCCGCTGGTTGTCTTCGTCGGCAATCCGCGCGAGACCGCGATAGCGGCGCGCAGCCTGACGGAGCTGGACGTTTCGGCCGTCGGATCCGAACTGGCTTTGCTCTTCGAGGGCGGCGACCCGGCGCGGCCGCTGGTGGTCGGGCGCATCGTCGATCCTGCGCCCCGCGGCAGGAGCCTCGAAGTCGTCCGCGACGGCGAACGTGTCGTCATCAACGGCGATGAGCGCATTGAACTGCGCTGCGGCCTGGCATCGATCATTCTGGAGAAGAATGGACGCGTGACCATTCGTGGCACCCAGTTGACCAGCCAGGCCAGTGGCACCAACCGCATCCGCGGCGGGGCCGTGCATCTTAACTGAGGCATTGCCGATGCACAGCATCGCGACCATTGCGGCGATCGTGGACCAACACGCCGAGGACGCGGCGTTCCTGTGGCTTCGACGTCGTCTGGAGATCGACGGTCCAATCCTCGACGAGACCGATATCGGCCGCATCGACCAGCGTCTCGAAGCCAATCTCGAAGGGCTCATGGCAGCCGGCAAGGCCGGTTGGGAAGCTGCTCAAGCGCGCTTCGCCGACTACGCCGAACCGGGCGAGATTTTCGTGCTTGGCACTCTGGCAATGCGTTGGAGCGATGCCAAATTGGTGACCTCTGCAATCGACGCGGGCGCAAGCCTAGGTGACGCCGGCATATCGAGCCTGTCTGCCGCGATCGCGCGCACGCCGGGCGAAAACCTGCGCCCGTTCGTGGCGCAGTGGCTGGACACGCGCGACGCGCGGCTGCGCTGTCTTGGGCTATCTGCGCTCTGGCATCATCGCGTCGATCCGGGACAGCGCCTGCATGATCTGGCCAGCCATTCCAATGCGAACGTGCGTTGGCGCGCCGTCCGGCTCGCCGGCGTGCTCAGGCGGCGCGACCTGCTTCCGGAAGTCCTGGCTGGGCTTGACGGCGAGACAACGAAAGAACGTCTTGCGGCCGCCTTCGCTGCTTGCCTGCTTGGCGAGGCTCGGTCCGCGCACTCGGTGATCGACAAGATCGTGCTGACGGAGACGGACCATGCGCAGGCGGCGATCGAGTTGCGCCTGCTGACGACGCCGCCGAAGGCCGGCAAGGCCTGGCTGCAATCACGTCTCGGACAGCCTGTCTTGCGCATCGCGGCCACGGCATCGATCGGGCTGCTCGGCGACCAAGCGGTGGTGCCGTGGCTGATCGAGAAGATGCGCGAGCCGGAACTGGCATCCGCAGCGGGTGCAGCACTTCGCGATCTGTTCGAGGTGGACTTCGGCGACACCGACCTTTTCGTTGCCGATCCAGCTGTTCTTGGCGAGGGCTTTGCCCAACTCGACGACAGCTCGCTGCCGGCCGCCGATCGCGTCGAAGCATGGTGGGACGAAGGGCGCGGTGGGCGCAACCATCGTCTGTTCCGTTCGATGCGCAGGCTCAGGGTGGATGCGTTGCGCGCGGCAATCGCCACGCCCGAGGCGCCGCTGGCAGACTGGCGCAGGACACGCAAGTTCCCGGCGTGGATGTGATCGCTTTCGCCGAGGGAAGGCTTGTCCCTCCGTTCAGCGTTGGCGGAGGTCGGTAAGCGCGATCGCCGACCGGTTGCCACCCTCGGATGCAAGCTCGCAGGCTGCGACGCGGCCCGGCGCGTAACCGCTTATAAAACTGTCGGCCGCCAGCATCAGAACAAGTGCCGCACTAGCGGCTCCAATGTCGCCGACCGTCATCGCAGGGTAGGCTGTCGGGAATATCTCGCGGTGCGTGCGGTAGAAGCGCGAGCGACCGACCAGTTGTTCGAGCCCGCTGTACCGTTCCCCGTTTCCATTGCTGACAAGGAACTCGATATCGGGTTCCTTGGGTCCGGACCCGCTGAAGGCAGCAAGCAGCGAAGCCACCATCGCACGGCCTTGACTCTGGCGTTCGGAAAGAACGCTGTCGATCTCTTGAGCCAGGCCCGCCCCGCAAATCATTGCAGCCGGCCCGCTCCCCGGCGCTCGCGTCAGGCGCACGAAGACAGCGCCCTCGCCAGGGACTGCCCCTTGAGCATTGTTTTCGGATTTCAGACGATTGGCTCGCATCAAGCGCGCAATGTCGGTCCCGTTGACGAGGCTGTCCACACCACCCAGCAGCACCTGCGCGACGGTCCCGGATTCTAGCATGTCGCCGGCATAGTCGAGCAGTCCGGCGCTGGCTGCGGCACCGCCGTCAAATACCCGCGAGCCGGCATTGAAGCGCAGGCCGCATCGCTCGAAAATGGCATTCAAAAGGCGCCCCCGCTCGACCTCTTCATACGCCGGATGGTCGCGGAAACTCTCCGGCAGCGCGAGCAGAACAGCGGTCTGGTCCGGCGTTGCCTTGTTGTCGAGCATCGCCTCCTTGAGAGCGCGGGCGCCCATGCTGGCGAGCCATACCCCGTCATTGCGTCGCAGGCCCGCCTTGGCTGGAATGCGTGCCACGATCTGTGTGGTGGGAAACGGCTCTGAAAGAGGCACCTCCTGAAATGCTGACAGGTTGGCGCGAATGGCTGAGATGGTCTGGCGCGCGTTCAATCCAGCAGGCGTGACGGCGCCACCAACCGAGATGTAGAGCGGCCGCTTCACGGCTGCCACGCCGAGCGATCGCGCAGGGCCCCGTCGCCGCCGAGAAGATTGAGATAGAGTTTTCGCTTGCGGCGCGCATTGATCCAAACAGGAGAAATGTGGCCGAAGGCGATTTCCCGCAGCGCCGGCACGTTGCGCCGGATTACCACTGCCAAACGAGCCTTAAGGGTCACGCGCTTCAAGTCAGGCTCGATGAGCACGGTGTCAGGCTTGAACGCGTTTTCTTCTACACGATCGTCATAAATGAGCCGAAGCGGGGCCGTGATGCGCGGCAGGCGGAAATCCCATCTGCCCGAAGCCGTCATGCCGATCACCGTGATATCCTCGCCGTTGCCGATGCCGGCCATCTGCTGATCGGCTGGGGCGCACATATAATGCCGCGTGTCGAAGTCTTTGGGAGCGAGCGGCCATTGGGATTCGAGCCAAGCCTTGTCGTAGGTTCCGGCGAAAGCCAGGCGCGGTTGCCAGCCCCGGCCAATCGTCCCGAATCCCGCCGGCCTCAGGGATTCCCCAGGTCGGGCTTGCGCTTCGCCCGGATACATGACGTTGGGCGCCTCGGTTCTGACCGCAGGATCTGCAGACCGGGCGTTATGGTACCCCACGCCGACTGGGTTGCGCTGGTCCGTGCGCAAGTCTTCCAAAGTGCCGCCATAGGTGCGTTCATAGACGATCGGCATGGTCCGGAAAGGCGCCGGTGCGCTGTAGCCGCCGGAGTCGTAGATCCGGTCCCCGACGACCTGCAATACCTTGCGGATCGAGTTACCGACACGCAGGCCAACCTGCATCTCGCGTACCGGCCTTCCATCCGGCGCGTGCGCGACGCCATTCACGATCACCTCGGCGCCAGGCTTGACGGGCGCGATGTCCGCTTCGTAGCGGGTCGATGAAAGGGCCGGATCGCCAAAAGGCTCATCGCCAAAGATCACCGGCACCTGTTCGGCCGCTGGCTGGAATTCCTTTCCTTCATCCGTCGCCGTGAAACTTGCCGATAGCATGACAATCAGAGTTTCTTGGCCGTCAGCATTCAATTGGACGTGCGTCGCGGCGGCGAAGGGTGTCCTGTTTTCCAGCCAGACATCGAAGGCCATCGTTCAGCACCACCGGCCGTTTTCATCAAGCCCGATCGGCCAATAGGGCATGGCCGTCAGCAGTTCTACATATTCCTTGTTGCCTTCATCGACGACCCATTGCAGCAGGAACACCTCAGGCGCGAGGCGGTCGGCCGCGGGCAGCGTTTCCCCCACCGCAACGCATCGCAGCCAGTATTCCCGCACGAGCCACACCACCGCCGGATGATTCGCCGGGCCGGCCGCTGCATCATCCAGCTGGGCCGTGATCGCTTGATTGACGGTCAGGCCGCCATCGACCAGTTCGTCGAGGCCAGCTTCCCAGATCTCGGAAGCCACCTCGAACGTCTCCTGCAAGTCAGCGAGGTAGGCCTTGAACAGGGACCTATAGGCAGCAGAGGCCTCGCGGCGCGAAAGGCGGATTCCATGATCGGGACCGACAACGTCCTGGGGTGCGTTGAGAAGCCGGTTCAGGCCGAGTTCGACACTATGATCAATCCGCATTGCCATCTTCTTCTAGCCTCAGCACATTTCGAGAGATGGATCCTCGCCGATCGGGACATAGACGAAGTACTTGAAGTACTTGAATAGTTCCGTGTCGTATTCGGACATCATTTCGACCAGCAGCAGATTGGGCGGCACGGGACCGCTGGCGTCCGCTTCGTCGCCATCCTCACCCCAGTTCGATTCATCGTCCTCGTCGTCATCATCGGTCTGTCGGGCGTACCGTTCAAGGTTCAGGCCGTGAACCTTGAAGTAGTGCTTGCGGTAGATCGCCAGAATCCGTGGATGGGCCACCAGCCCGGCGGGCCAATGCAGATTGGCTATGTTCTCACCGGAGGCGTTCAGGCGCTGCTGCAGTGCGCCCCACCATTCCTCGATCGCCGGCATGACGGCGTGGAGCTCTGCGGTCCACGCATCGATTATCGCCGTATAGTCAGCGTCGAGATCGGCAAAACCCGTTGCACTCATCGCCTAGATCCCCCGAGCGTTCATGAACTTCCTAATCGCCTTGTTGTCCACCTTCGACTGCCGGCCCGGCTGGCTGTTGCTGTGGCTGGAGCAATGCGGCCTGACGTAAAGCGCTTTCATCGCATCCTTGAAGCCTTGTGGGACGATCTCTATATTGCATCCACCCGCGTACCACGCTGCCTTCTGCGTCGGCTGGTGATCGGCGATCAGCGGGGCTTCCTTCCCCGAAATTTGCCGGTTGACCTTGGCCTCCAGTCGCTTGATCGCGGTCTTGTTCTTGCCGGTCGTGCGTTTCTTCAACCTGTCAAGGTTACGTTTGCATTCCCAGCATGGCCGGTTCTGAACCTTGGCTTTCTGCGGGCCTGTTGGCTGGGTGTAATGATCGTCGTAGCAATAATCGGTCGTGCATTTCTTCTTCTCTTTCACCAGAAGAGCATTGCGGAAGTTGACCAAGGCGGCGGTATCGATGGTGTTCGGGAGTGGACTTGCCGTGTTCTGCTCCATGGTGTCGCCATGGCGGCAGACACCCTTACCCTCCACCTTGACGACGAACGACCAGAGCTTGAACACTCCCTTGCCCTTGATCTTGTGCGTTATGACCCCCGCGCCGAGGCCTTGGGTGGCCGGCTCGTTGCCGGTGCTGGTCGCAACCTCCGACGAGCTTTCGAGCGCGGTCGGATTGCCTTCGATCTTGACGCTCTTACTGCCTTTGGTGAGATCGCTGGAAGACAGCATGTTGACGTATGGAACCGGAACCGGGCCTGCCGGCGGGGAAGGCGGGCTCAAGCACACATCTCCCGGCGCCACGCCCTTGCCGCCGCTTCCTTTGTGGAAGAAGCCCATGCCTTCAGCAAAGACTGTGCTGCCCATCAGAGCTATTCCGTCTCAGGGCGCGGGGCGCGCATTTTCGGCAGGGCGTTGGCCGCCAGGTCGTGAATATCCGAGAACGCGAACTCATGCACCGACCAGTCGTCGAGCCAGAAGCCAATCCGGTTCGGATCGCCATGGCTGTTGCTGGGCGCGGCAAGGTTGGCCAAGCCTTCGGCTATCCAGGACTGCGTCCTCTGCAATTCGACCGCTTCATCAACGATTGACGCAACGCCGTCGAACCATGCATCGTCAGGTGCCGGTGTAGCCCCAATCCCGATGATCGCGAACGGATAGCGGCGTCCCACGCGGTCCTCGCTCATGCGCCATGCGCCGGCACAGGGCCGGTCGCCGAAAATGCCGCTCTTGACGATGAAGCGCCAAACACGCGAATCCAATTCCCCCTCGTCTGGCCTCTCGCGCAACTCCATCGACATCCAGCGGTCCCAGCGGTCGATGAAGGTCCGCGGCAGGTTTACGGCAACGAAATCTCCGGTCGCCGGAATCTTGCCGAAGAAGCCGGTGTTCAGATCTGCGGCGGACATGAGAATTTCTTGAACATCTGGAGGTTGTAGGGATTTTCCACGCTCGCCGCCTTGAGCTTGAAATCGGCGTACATGCCTTTCGTCCCCAGCCGCAGGCTGTAGACATCGGACAGCGACGTCCCGGTGAAGCGGCCGCCGCGCAGCATCCTCAGCCACGCCCAGCTGCCGGTCTCGTTGAGCATGATTTCGGGCGAGCCGTCGATCGGCTGGAAGGCGAGCGAGATGACGCCGGTGCCGTCCTTGCCGGGCCACGTCATCGGCTGAGGTCGCGTCGCATTGTTGAAATAGACCAGGTTCTGGCCGTCGAGGTTGAGCGTCACGCGGGTGACGTTGGGCGACAGGTCGGTCGGCTCCAGCGTGAACGCCATCACCGGGCCTTGACCACCGGGAAAGAGATCGTCGCGGATGCGCCGCGCCTGCTCGAAGGCGGCGAGCGCCGATGGGTCGAGGCCGAAATCGGCACGCCATTTCCAAGGCTGCGCCGAGGTGTCCACATAGCTGATCAGATGGTCGTTGATGAAGCCGTCGATCATCCCTGCCGGTCCGAACAGGCGGGCGAAGTCGCGCACATTGACGTCGACGGCGCTGTCTGGGCTGAACGGATAGCGGTCGTTGAGCGCGGCCTGGCAGAAGGGCAGGATATCGGCGCGCCAGATGGCGTTGAGCTCGGAGGCCACGGCCTTCTGCGTCAACCCGCTGGTGTCGCCGGCAATGCCGCTCAGCCAGGTGTTGACCGGGTCGGGCAGGATCTGTGCCTGGCGGGCGACGGCGCCGGTCAGTTCGGCCAGCCCGCCCTGTTTCTTGATCGCGTCCTGCGGGTCGGGATTGGCGGTCACCGTTTGCAGCACATTGGACAGCGCCGTCAGCGCAACGACCGCGGCATCGAGCGCCGGCGGCTGGCCGTCGACCTCGGCAATCGTGCTCTTGAGCGGCTTGAAGTGTTCGGCCACCAGCGTGCCGGTCAGGTCGACTTCGCTGGCCGATCCTGCGCGCGGCAACAGCTTGGCGCCGGTCTTGACGATCTTGCCCAGTTTGCCGAGCTTGCCCAGCAGTTTCGAGCCGCCCTTCGCCGCCGCCTTGTCGTCACCGGCCGGCGCGTCGTCCGAGCGGGTGAGGTCGACCTCCTGGACCACCGCCGTCAACAGCCGCTTCAACGCGGAATCGGCACTGGAAAGGTCTTTCAGATTCTCGCTGGCAATGTTGAGGTCGCTGAGCGGCGCCAGCCGCATGTCGCGCAAAAAACTGTCCCACTGCGCGATGTAGTCGTCGTAGTAGAGCTTCAGGATATCTTCCGACAGCGCCGACACCGACGTCTCGGAATTTTCCGAGCAGCCGCCGGCAAACACGGCGCGGTCGAGTGCCGCCTGGGCGGCGACATCCTCGACCCGGTCGAGGATCGCATCGTGGAAGCCGTCATAGGTGAAGGCGCCTGATATGCCGACGCGCAGCGTCTTGTCGGAGCGTCGCGAAAACACCTTGGCGCCGTTCGGCCCGGCGAAATTGGCGGGGATCCATTCCTTCAATCCGGCCACCGCCGGATCGGCCAGCAATTGCTTGTAGGCCCGCGCCGGCAGCGAGATCGTGCAGACCGTTTTCAGCGCTTCGGCGACCAGCGCCTGGTCGGGTTTGATGTAGCTATCATCGACCGCCATGCGGCGGATCGCTGCCAGCTGGTGTTCTTCCGCATCGGCGGTCAGGAAGGGCGCGGCCGGCGCGAATTCGGGCAGGTCGTTCACCCACCAATTCTCGACGAGGTCGGAGTCCATCTGAGACAGGCCGGTCATCATGCGGTAGGTCTTGAGCGCCCCCAGCATGAAGTCCGGATCGCGGATCTGCCGCCACATGGTCGCTTCGAGCAGCGCCACCATGCGCGGCTCCAGCACGTTGCGCAGAGCGTGGTCATAGGTGTCGGTCTGCGCCCGCATCATCTCGGCCGAAGCCGATGGTCCGAGCAGGTCCTGCGCCTTGTTCGGAGGCGCAGTCCTGGCATTGACGACTTCGTCCATGGCGGTCAGGGCAACGTCCATCGCCGGCTGCAGCACCGAGGCGGGCGTCGCCGCGGTCGACGTCAGCGGCGCCTGCAGCGCTTCGAACTGGCCGGCTTGCGCGGCGATGGCGTTGCGATTGTCGTAGTAGGACCAGGTGAACAGGCCGCCGGCGAGTATGGCCGCAGCCGCGCTGGCAGCAGCGGCACCGCGCCAGATCCAGCTGCGGCGGCGCTGCGCCAGCGGATCGAAGGTGCCGAGCCCGGCCTCCTTGAAGATCACCTCGGTCAGAAGGTTCTTGAGGAAGAAGCTGCGCTTCTCGAAACGCTGCGCCGGCATCGAGCGTCGTGCCGGCAGGCCGAAGGAGGAGGCCAGCGCCGCGGTCAGCCGGTCGATCGGCGCGCCTTCCTGGGTGGCCGAGGTCAGATAGAGGCCGCGCAGCCAGGCTGCCTCCTCGTAGCGGCTCTCGCCGAACATCGCCTCGACCAGCACCTGGATCGGCTCGGACAGGCTTTGCAGCTGTGCGGGAAAGCGGAAGATCTCGGCCCGTTCGGCCAGCTTGTCCTCGTCCTCCAGCCGCGGCACCAGCCGCTTTTCCAGCTCCCTCGACAGCGTCGTGATTTCGCCCGCGATCGTCTTGGCGTCGACGCGCGCGTCGAGTGGGAAGGTCGTCCCCCACACCTGTTCGCGCGCCGCCGTCGACAGGCCGCCGAAGAAGGCCTCGAAGCCTCTGATCAGATCGGCCTTGGTCAGCATGAGATAGACCGGCAAGCGGATTTCCAGCCGCTCCTCGAGCTCGGCCAGGCGCCTGCGGATCTTGCGGCCATGCGCCTTGACGGCTTCGTCGCCCTCGGACAGCGCGTCGATCCCAAGCGCAACGATGACGCCGTTCAGCGCCCGGCGGCCACGGTGCTTCTTCAACAGGTCGAGGAAGCCCAGCCATTCCACGGCGTCGACATCGGGCTGGCTCTCCTGCTGGACATAGCGGCCGGCGGTGTCGATCATCACTGCGTTTTCGGAGAAGAACCAGTCGCAGTTGCGCGTACCGCCGATGCCCTGCAGATCGTCGGTGAGGTCGATCGGAAAGTTGAGGCCGGATTGGCGCAAGGCCGTCGTCTTGCCGGTCGCCGGGGGGCCGACGATCACATACCACGGCATCTCGCGCAGGAACTTGCGGCCGCCGAGCTTGCGGCGCTTCAACTCGACCATGACGTCCTGGAACTTGGCGCCGACCGCGGCGACGTTTTCCTCGCCCGGGCTGAGCCGCTTTTCCTCGACCGGGGCGGAAATCTCGGCGACGAACATGCGGTTGGCGCGGATCGCGCGGCGCTGCGCGACGATCAGCCAAATCAGCCAGAAGATCACCAGAAGAGCGATGATGACGATGCGCACCGTCTGCGACGCCATCGGCACATAGTCGCCGACCCGTACGATCGGGCCGAATACCCAGATGATCAGCGACAGCAGCGCCAGGCCGATCAGCGTCCACAGGAAACGCGAAGTCAGGACCGCCCAGAGGAAGCGCAGGATGAACATGTCACAGCCTCTTTTCGACCAGCACTTCGACGCGGCGGTTCAAGGCCCGGCCTTCGCGTGTGCCGTCGTCGGCCACCGGATCGGTGGCGGCCCGGCCTTCGGAGCGCACGCGCTCCTTCGGCACGCCGTTCTGAATCAGGATATCGGCAATTTCCGCGGCGCGGGCTTCCGACAGCCGCTGGTTGGTGGACAGTGGGTTGGTCTTTTGCAAGGGAACGCCGTCGGTGTGGCCGACCACCGTGATATCGCCGATCAGCTCCTGGTTCTCGAGGATCACCTTGGCGACCGAGGCGATGAGCGGATCGAAGCCGTCTGTCAGCTGCGCCCGCGACGACTGGAAGAGTTCGGGATTGGAGGCCTGGATGACCAGCCGCGCCAGCGACACGCTCTCCGTGCCGCTCAGCGCCCTCTTGAGCTCATCCGGCGCGGCCGCCTGGAATTCCGGCAGCAGCGCGAAATCCACGGCCACCGGCGGCGGCGCGTCGACCTTCGGCGAAGCGCGGGTGACATCCGTACGCGTCGGCGGCGGCAAGGCGCGAACCAGCGCCGAAAGCTCGACCGCCTGGCTGCTCAGGCTCATCGACAGGCCGATATGGATGGCTGTCGCCATCACCGCCGCTGCCGCAACCATCACCCAGATCGGCACGATGAAGCGCTGCGGTTCGTCGGAGGCGATCACGCCCTTCCAGTTCGGCGACAGCGGCGCGCCTTCGGCGTCGCTGTCGCGCAGGAAACGCGCCGCCGCCACGCGCACGGCATTGAGCGAGCGATCACCGGAGCGGCCGGGCACGCGGTATTTGCCGCGGAAGCCGAGCGCCATGCAGTGATACTGCAGCTCCAGCATTTCGCGGTCGCGATTGGGATGGCGCTCCAGGTCTTCGAGACGGGCGAAGAACTGCGCGCCGGCATCGACGTCGCCGCGCAGCATCACCACCAGCGGCTGGCGCGGCCATGCGCTGGCGCCGCCCCAGGGCGTGTTCAGCGCCAGATCGTCGAGCAGGGCCGCTACCAGCCAGGCGGCCTGGTCGGCTCGCTCCAGCGACGAGCCTTGCGCCATTGTGGCGTCGCGGCAGCGCACGAGCTCATCGAGCAGCCTCGTGCGCAGCGCTTCCGGATTCTCCGGCGGCTGCGCGTTTTCCAGTTCGGGTGCAAATTCGAGCAAAGGCGAGAAGGCATTGACGAGCACGTTCGGATGCGCCCGCCCGGAGCGCTTCGCGGTGACGCCGCCCGACGCCGGCAGGGGCATGGCGCGGGGTGTTGGCGCTCCGCTCAGGCGGATGCGCGTCCGCTCCCGATCCTCGGACAGTCCGAATGGATCGTCCCTGCTCATCATCTCACCTGTTGACCGAGTAGCAGTCGACCTGCGGTTCGCTGGGCAGCACGCCCGAAACGCCGATCACAAAACCGGGCGCTTCGAGCAGCGAGGCCCAGTGCTCGCTTTTCTGGTCGAGTTCGAGGCACAGCCGGTCGCCGTCATAGGGAATTTCGCGCGGCTGTGAATGCAGGGGCTTCAACGGAATGCCGGGCAGGCGTGATTTCCACAGCCCTTCGAATTCGCTGGCCGAGCCGACGGTCGCCTGGTTGACGAAAATCTTGCGCAAGGCATCCTCCGACAGTTCGGAGCCGATCCGCACCACGATGCGGCTCGCCACCAGAAGTTTCGGGTTGTCGATGCGGATCTTCCACACATTGGTGGCATGGCGCATGACCGGCAGGGCGCGCGATTTCGGCTCGATGTAGCGCAGGCTGAGGATCAGCGAGCGCAGCGCGTCGGCCAGCGCCGAATAGGCCGGGCCTGGCGCCATGTGGTCGTAAGCAGGCAGTTCGCCGAGCCGTCTTGCGCTCGAGCCATAGGTCGCCATCGAGCCGGCGAGACCGGCCAGCTCCATATAGACCTCGGCTGGATGGAAGACATCCTGCGCCAGCATGTGGGCCAGCCGCGGCCGCGCGGCGTTGACCAAATTGAGGATCAGAAGATCCTCGACGCTGCGCCCGGGGCCGCCCAGCACCATCTTGCCATGCGCCTCGGCGATCTGGTCAAGGCCGGTGACCACTTCCTGCAGCAGGCGGCTGTACCAGGACGCCGCGCCGATGACCAAGGTCGGCGGCAGGAAGGTGTCGTCCAAGGCAACGCCGCCATCGGCGCGCACGCCCTTGAGTTCGGCCACCGGCAGCGCGGTGTAGCCGCCGACGGCCGTGCCCGGCGCCAGCAACAGCGCCTGCGGCCGTGCGATCTCGATTTCCTCAGGATCGGAGCCGCCATGCACGGCGTCGCGCACCGAGACGATCCGGCCGCGATAGCGTGCGCCGGACGGCTCGGCGTGAGCGGGGTCGAAGCCGACGCCGCCGGGCGGTTCGAGCGGCAGCGCGATCAGCACCGGTCCCGCGCCCATTTCCGGCGTCACCGCCAGCGGCCGCGGCGCATCCATCGTCTCGGGGATGGCGAATGGCGTCCCGTCGGGAAAGATGCCACGCGCCGAGAGCACCGAGATCTGGCCGGCATCGAGCTGTGCCTGATCGAGCGTCAGCGTTCGGAAGCCGAACGTATGCAGGTGCCCGGCCTGCAAGACGCCGCGCACCGTCGCTTCGAAGAAGCGGTCCTGTTGCTGGAAATGCTGGGTGCGGAGGAACAGCCCCTCCGACCACAGCACCCTGTTTGCATCGCTCATGCCGACACTCTCTGCTTCCTGCTCATCGCCTCGCGCGGCTTTGCGGATTTCGCCGCCCAATGCATGTCGCTCAAAAGTGGTCACGGTTTTGAGAGAACGACATGCATAAAAACAAAGACCTAAAGCGCGTCGCCTGGATCGCGTTCAAACGCGACGCGCTTTAGGCGGAAATGCCGCCGCTGCCGAGCTTCACATTGACGGTGAACTTCGATCCCGGCGAAACCGATTTGGTCGTACGCCAGTTGCGCCCGCCGGGTTCCCTGATCAGCGCGACGAAGCCGAGTGCTGCCACTTCCGGCTCGACCGTGATGGTCTTCGATGCGGTCTTGCCGGGTCCGACGGAAATCGTGTCGGAGCCGATGAGATCGCCGCCAAGTGCGGAGCCGGCACCGCCCTGCAGGGCGAAATAGTCGGCCGAATTGAAGGCGCCGGTGCTTTTCAGCCGCAAGATCATCACCGTCACCGGCCTGTCGCCGCCGCCCGGTCCCGGGTTCATTCCGGCGCCGCCGGCAAGATTCACTGTGATGACGGATGGTTTGGGCGGGCCGCTCTGACAAGCCGTCAGCAGTCCCGTCGCCCCGATGGCAAGGATAAATTGGCGTCTGTCGATCATGTCTCAGTCCTCCTCATATGCATCACGAAAATCAGCGCCGATCTCGCCCAGAAAACGCGTCTCGGCGCTGTGAGCGATTTCACGGTGGCGTTTCTGGTACAATTCCCAGAGCTTGGCGCCGCGCCCGCCGGTCAGCAGATTGCCGATCGCCGAACTCGACTTCAATTCCTGCTCGATCGCCGCCGGATCGAAGCGGTCGATCATGCGCTTGAGCGCGCCTTGCACGCCGCGCCAGGCACGAACGTGGTGCTGCGCCAGATCGCGCACCGCGTCCTTGATCGCCGCTTCGGCGCCGAGGAAACCGGGGCTGCGCTCGGCCAGCATGGTCACCAGAGCATCGTCGACCGAAGGCAGGAATTTGAGCGGGTTGACCTCGGACGCGCCAACCACGGTTTGAGCGACGCGGGCATTGCCCTTCTCTTCGGCGCGCTTGCGCAAAAGCTGCATCAGGCCTTCCATCATCAGCCGGTATTCGCGGCCGAATTTTTCCATGTCGGCCACCGGATCGCCGCCGGGAAAATCGGCCTCGTCCATGCCCATGCCGCGCAGGAAAGCGGCGCGCAATTCCGCGTCCGACGGTCCGGCTGACGGCCGCGCCGCGGATTGGCGGACAGGAGCGCGTGGTGGCGGTGGAGACGGGGGAGGCGGTGGCTGCGGTGGCGATGGCTCGACCGCGCGGACTGGCAGATCCCAGGGCGCTGCAGAGGGGGCAGGCGAGGGCGCATCGGTTGCACCGCCATCCGTCACGCCGGCGTCGAGGCTGGTGGACCCGGCAGGGCCGAAACCAAACCCGTCATCGTAGGCCGGCAGCTTCTCAGGATTGGATCTGCTCGGCTCTCTCGACAGCGGCGCGGAGTCGAGGCCGAAGGGATCGTCGAACGATGGCTTGGCGCCGTTTCTGTCAGTGGGCTCGGCCACCGGCGTTGCCACAGGGTCGAGGCTGAACGGATCGTCGAACGCCTGCGAGCTGCGTTCATCGGACCGCGCACGCGCGAATGCGCCGGGCACCGGCTTTTCGAACGGATCGGGCAGGTTGGCAGGGCGTGGCCGTCCCGGCTCTTCTTCCGTGGTGGACGAAAAGAAATCGTCGCCGCCGAGGCTGACCGGCGCCCGCGACGCCGCCGGCTTACTGGCAGGCGCTGAAGGCCTGGAGGCCGGCGCCTCGGTCTTCGCCGTCTGCAAATCGACCCACACCACATAGTCGCCCAGTCGCAGTCGCATGCCGCTTTGCAGGCGCGCGGTATTTCCCGCGCCGAGCGGGCTGGCGGCATCGTCGATGAACAACCCACTGCTGGAGGTATCGGTGACGAAATAGCCGCCCTGCTTGCTGGTGATCTTGCAGTGGGCGCGCGAGACGAACATGTCGGGATCGTTGATCTGCCAGTCGGCGTCGGCGCTGCGGCCGATTACCAGCTCGCCCTCGTCCAGCCGCGCCTGCCGCGTGGCTTGCGCGCGTGGTCCCTGTTCGAGAGTCAGAAGCAGGCTCATGCCGCCACCTCTTCCCGCCAGCCGACGATGGTCCGCAACCGCATGTCGTCGGCGTCCCCCTTTTCGACCGGTCGCGCCAGCCAGGTGGTGCGGGCAAGCTGGACGGTGCCGAGCTTCGCCGGCGGCACTGCCTTTGCCGCAAGCACGATCCTGAGATCGACATCGATGGTCTCGCCGATCAGGTCGCGCACCGCCTGCTTCAACAGCTTCAGCCGCTCACCGCCCGGCAGGAAGGCCTTGTAATCGATATAGCTGAGCGCGCCGATGCGCAGCTCGATGCGGCTCTGCCGGCTGAAGCTGCGCGGGCCGATGGTGGCGCTGCGGCCGAGCGTGGCATAGCTGCCGGCAAGCCGCGTCTGCAGCGCCTTGGGGATGGTCATCCAGGCCGCGACGAACTCCTTCAGCACCACCGGCACTTTGAAGGCTTCGGCCAGGAACAGCGTCAGTCGCTCGGGGCCGTCGACTTGGGCAGCGAGCGAGGCGGCCTGGCGAAGTTTTACTGTATCGAGTTCGGCATCCTGCGTGCCCGGCAGCCCGATGCCGGCCATCGCTTCCAGCATGGAACGGACGCGGCCCCCGACACCGCGTTCGACCTGCACAGCCGGATGCGCATCCGCCCAGGCCCGATAGTAGAGCGCGATCATCCTGTGCTGCAGGATATTGACAAAATCGACGAAGGTCGTGTCGCTCGTCTGCCGCGCCTCGGCGCCGGCATACCAGCGTTGCGACAGGCGATCGAGCACCCAGCGCGTCAGATGCAGTGGCATCGGCCCTTCGGGTCCGAGCAGGCCGAGATTGTTGACCGTGACGCGTGCCGGCGACTTGTCCGTCGGCTCGCGGAAATCCACCACGTCCTGCACTGCGAAGGACAGCCGCACATTCTGGCCGAGCCTTGCCGGCTCGCGGTCCGGCCGGCCGGAATGGCCGAACAGGCCGCCTTGCCGTTCGAGCCGGCGCAGCAGTTCGAAAAAGTCGAAACTCTCGGACAGGGTTGCGGCTCGCTCTAGATCAGGTAGCGATTGCCGGGCGTCATCGGCCATGGCACATCCTCCTGTTTCTGGAGCAACCGCGTGCGCGTGCGCACGAACCCGTTAATGCCGGCATGGCGGGCAAACAGCCGCGACAGCAGGCCCGACAGCAGCAGAGTGCTCTGTCCCGCCAGCACCGACTGGTCGACATGCAGCGTCACTTCCGTGCCGCGGCCGAAGCACATCGGCCCTTCGATCGCCAGCCTTTCGATCACCGCGCGCGAGTCGATGCGCACGATCGAGCGCACATTGCGGGCGAGCCCGGGGTCGCCGCGCTCGGCATAGAGATCGAGCAGCGCGTGCAGCGGATCGACGCCGCGGCCTTCCTTGGCCAGACTGAGGAAGTTGAGCGCCAGCTGTGACACCAGCCGCCAGGCCAGGTCGTCGGCGCGCGACTCGCCGTCGGCGCCGTGCGGCAGCGCTGCCGGGATCGCCGGCTGCGGCGAACGCAATGCGCCGAGCAGCCGGACCGTCTCCACAGGGTCGCCGGCTTCCAGCGTCAGGGTCGGCGTGTCGTCGAGGATGGCCAGGTCGCGATTGGTGCAAAGCGCCATGATATCGACGCGCTTGAGCGGCCTGTTGGCCTGGCTGTGGACCGGGCGCGAGATCGCCAGGAAGACGTCGTCGCCGGCATAGGAGGTCCGCGTCACGCCCTGGCGCCGCTCGTCCTCGGTCGGCCGGCGCGGCCGCCGCTCCGTCGAATAGACCCAGCCGCTGCCGCGATTTTGCCCAAGGCTGAAGAGTTCCGGTATCTCCGCGTCGGGTCCCTCGGCATCGGCGTCTTCGACGCGGATGACGCGGTAGATTTCAAAGTCGCGCGCCCGCGTGCGGTCGGCATGCAGCACCTGCCGCGTCTTGCGCTGGTCGAGCTCGACGATGTTGCACTCGCGCTCGAAGAGATTGATGATCGGCGTCGCGAACAGATCAAAATCCGCCGGCGTCAGGTCGGCGAGCTCGGGCACGGGACGCCTGAACAAAAAGACGATTTCGAGCCCGGCCTGGCATTTACGCACGACCGGCAGCAAGCCGGTGACGCGCGCATAATGGAAGCGCTCGGGCATCATGAAATATTCGCGTAGCAGGCGGTAGCCTTCGAAGGTCGGCCGCGTGCGCGGCATCAGCGCTTCGGCATCTGCGATGCCCACCATCTCCGGCGCCGGTAGCGGCGACAATGGATTGGTCTTGCCTTCCGGTCGTGCGCCGACACCGGAGCAGACGCCGAAGATGGCGTCGAAGATCAGCGGCGCCTTGGTGCGGTTGGCGAAATAGAAGTCGAGCCGGTCGAGCGCCAGTTCGTCGAGCTTGCCCTTTCCGGTCCGGGCAAGCGTGATGCGAAGTGCCGCTTCGCCACCCTTGCCGCTGATCGGGCCAATACCGGCGGCGGCAAGCGCGCTGCGGTCCTGGAAATAGCCGACCGAACTGATCGCGATCGGAAACAGCGTCATGTCCTGCGCGGTGGTGAAGGTGCAGCGCGTCGACAGGCCGGCCTGCAAGCTGGAGACCAGCCGCGTGCCGCGCTTGACGACATGGCCGGCAAGCATTGTCTGCACCTGCTGGCCGGGCTTCAGCACCACCATGGCGGTTGCCGGCGCCGGCGTGACGAGATCGGGATAAAGCACGTCGAGGATGCTGCGCGAAAACCGCGAGCGCTCGGCATCCACCTTCAGGCGCGTGCGCGCGGCGAGGAAGGCGACGCCGTCGAGCAACCGCTCGACATAGGGGTCGGGACACGGCACCGTATCCAGCGACAAATTGCGGGCAACCGCCGGATGCATGTCGGCGAACTCCGCCGCCAGCCCGCGTATGTGGGACAGTTCCTCCTCGTAATATTCTACGAAGACCCGGTCCATCTCTCAGGCTTCCCTGAACTCGGTGCGCGCCAGTCCGTTGTCGAGATTGATCGTCGTGCGCAGGCGCATGCGCTCGGGCGTCGGCGTCATGATCAGCACGGCGTCGATCTCGATCTTCAGGCCGGTCTTGTCGCCGAGGTTGACCGTGACTTTCGTCGCGCTCTCCTTCAGCCGCGGCTCGAATGCGGCGAGCACGGCGCGGATCTCGCGAGCCAGAACATCGCGATCGAAGTCGCGCGACGACCGGCCGGAGAAGGACGGCACGCCATAATTGACAACGCTGCGGCGCACCTCCGGAAAGTCGGCCAGCGATGTCGGACTGTCGGTCATCTGCTCGGCCTCGAGATCGGATAGCAGCGGCGCGGATTCGAAACGCTCGGTGTTGAACAGCGCCTCGATGTCGCGCCGCACGGCCTCGCGCAGCACATCGGGCGACACCACGATGCCTCGGCTTTCAAGCTCGCCACGGTGCCGGTTCTGAAACGCCAGCCGGTGCAGCCGGCGCTTCTGATCGGGGTTCAATGCGTCATCGGCGTCGATGCGCCTCGGTCCGTCTGCCAGCAGCTCGTCCAGGCGCTCTGCGCCAAGCTCCTCCTGCAGAGCCTGCCTGAGCCCGTCTATCTCCGAGCTCACGCCCGGCAGATCGTTGACGAGGCGGTCCCACAGCGAAGGCTGTACCGCCTCGCGCTTGGCCCGTGAACCGCCCGCCTGTACCTTGTCGGCGGCAGGGCGCTTTGCTCGCCCCTCACTTGCCGACATAGACATCCATTTCGGCTTCGTCATTGTCGTCATAGACGAACTTGATCTTCTTGTAGGCGAAGGAGACTTCCTCCTGGATCAGGTCGGCTTCATCATCGGCCTGCGACATGTCGTATTCCATGATCGAGGCGTCGGTCAGGGTAACGACCAGATAGTCCTTGCTCTCGCCGTCGATGGTCCGCCGAGCGGAGAATTTGACCTCGTCCAGCGCCTTGTTTTCGAACAGGGCCTTGGCCAGATAGGGTGAGGCCTTGTCGTAGTGCTTGGTGAACTTGATCATGCCCATCGACACGCGGCCTCGGCGCGAGAGGGAATTGGGGTCGTAGGGCGCGACCATCTTGTAATCGACGCCATGGATTTCGATCTCGTCGTCATGGCCGTCGCGCGTGCTGGGCCCCTTGATATCCGGAACTTTCAGAAAACCGTCGATCTTCATTGTGGGCATTTTCGTTCTCCACGCTTTCAAACAAAGGTTTGGTTGCTGCAATCAGGTCTTCACGGACGGCAATTCCGACACCAGCCTGAGCGAGGCATTGATGCCCTCCAGCTGGTAGTGCGGGCGCAGATAGAAGCGGGCGTTGTAGTAGCCCGGCCGGCCCTCCACGCTGTCGACCTGCACCTCGGCGGCGGCAAGCGGACGCTTGGCGCGCGCCTTGTCGTCGGCGAAGGCCGGGTTGGCCAGCACGTACCGGTTGATCCATTCGGTCAACCAGATCTGCATGTCGGTGCGTTCCTTGAACGAGCCGACCTTGTCGCGCGCAATCGCCTTGAGGTAGTGGGCGAAGCGCGAGACCGGGAACAGATAGGGCAGGTTGGCGGAGAGCCGCTCGTTGGACTGGGCGTCGGGGTCGACCAGGCGGCCGGCCCGCGTCTCGTCATCCTGCAGCGAATGGGCGCCGATAAAGGCCGCGAGATCGGTGTTCTTGCGGTGCAGGATCGGCATCAGCCCGAGCTTGGCCAGTTCCGCCTCGCGCCGGTCGTCGATGGCGACTTCCGTCGGGCATTTCATCGCGATCGAGCCGTCATCGGTCGGGAAGGAGTGCACCGGCAGGTTAAGCACAGTGCCGCCATTTTCGACGCCGCGGATCTGGGTGCCCCAGCCATAGAGCTTGTGGCTGCGGTTGATGTTGACGCCCATCGGGAAGGCAGCGTTCATCCAGACATATTTGTTGTGATCGCCCTGCACTTCCTCCTCGAAGGAGAAGCCCTTGACCGGGACTGTCTCCGAGCCGTAGGGCAGCCGCGCCAGCACGCGCGGCATGGTCAGCCCGATATAGCGCGCATCCTCGCTCTCGCGCAGCGATTGCCACGAGGCGTAGGCCGGGTTGGAGACGATCTGCTGCAGGTCCTGCGGGTTGGGCAGTTCCTGCCAGCTGTCCATGCGGAACAGCCGTGGCGAGGCGGCGGCGATGAACGGCGTGTGCGCCGAGGCGCAGATGCCGGAGATGTTGCGCAACAGGCCGACGTCGCGCGGGTGGTTGGAGAACTCGTAGGCGCCGATCACGCAGCCGATCGGTTCGCCGCCGAGCATCGAATACTCGTCGGTGTAGACTTTCTTGAAGATCGGGCTCTGGTCCCACATCTGGCCTTCATAGTCTTCGAGCGTATCGGCCAGCTGCTCCTTGGAAATGTTCATCACCCGGATCTTCAGCTTCTGATCCGTCTCGGTGTTGTTGATGAGGTACCAGAGGCCGCGCCAGGTGCCTTCCATCTGCCGCACTTCCGGCGCGTGCAGGATTTCGTTGACCTGGGTCGTCAGCATCTTGTCGATGCCGGCGATCAACGACTTGATCGACTTGATCGAGTTGGACGAGATCGTCGTCGTCTCGGAGCGCGACTGCGCCGCCAGCGCCAGGTTGCGCACCAGCTGCTGCAGCTTCTCGCTGTCGTCCTTCTTGACCTTGAAGTCCTTCTCCAAGAGCTGGCTGAATTCACCGAGATCGACGGCCTCGGCCTCGGCGACGGATGCTGCGGTCTTTTGCTGTTCGGCCATGATCTATTCCTCACCCTTGTCGTCGGACAGCGCCTGGGCGGCGATCTGGCCAAGCAGCGGCTGGTTGTTCAGCAATTGGGCGATGCGCTTTTCGGCATCGACGCGGCCGTCCATGAAGCCGAGCAGCTCCTCGAGCTGGCGCCGCATCTTGAGGATTTCGGCCAGTTGCGGGACCTGTTCGGCGATCTTGTCGGGGGCGAAATCGCCCATCTTGGTGAAGGTCAGGTCGAGCGCCAGTTCTTCGTCGCGCTCCTGTCCCTCGGCCTGCGGCAGCGTGTTCTTCACCCGCGCCTTGACCCTGGGCCCCAGCGCTTCCATGAATTTGGGGAAGCGGTTGGCATCGGTCTCGACAAAGGAACGGTCGAGCACCGTCTTGGACGCTTCCCTGGTCTGCGATGCGCCCGACAGGTCGGCCATCACGCCCATGACGAACGGCAGTTCGATCGTCGTCGGGCTGCCGTAGGTTTCGACATCGTAGGCGATCTGCACGCGCGGGGCGCGATTTCGCTCGATGACCTTCGCTTTGCTTTCGGCTGGCATGTGTTGCTACCTTTCATCCTTCTGGGCAGTCTTCTTGGCGTCGGGAACGCCGGCGAGCAGCCGGAATTCCTTGAGCCCCGACGGGGCGAGGTCTTCCATCAGTTCAACGAAATCCATGTGCACCATCCTGCGCACCCGGCGGGCGAGATGCGGGATCGGGCTCGACGGCTCGGTGCGGTCGTAGAACGCGACCACAAGGTCTAGGCACTTCACCACATCGTCGCGCGAGGAAATCCTGTCCGGGAGTCCCGCACCGGTCTCAGCGTAGCTTGCCATCGTCTCGGCTCCATGACCGTTTCTGACCGGCGCGGCCGGGCTTGCCGCGGCAGCAGCCGGGCTGGCGGCTCCCTTCGTCGCTGCCTCTTCCGTGGTCTCGACCGCCGTATTGCGTTCCAGCGTCGTCAGCACGCGCTGCAAAAATCGTTTCAGGTCCGGGACGGCAGCCCCGTTGCTGTCAAGACGGGCATTCAGGGCCGTATCGACCGCGTCGAGCGCCTCGATCGCTGCGTGCGCCCCGGCGATGAGCGCTGTCATCTGTTCACCGGCCTGGTCCTGATGGGCGGCACAACCGCTGCCCACCCGGTTCAGGAGCTGTCCGTGCGCGCTGACCAGCGCTGCCTTCTCCGTGGCATTCAATCCCGACGCCGCTTCCTGAAGCATGACGCGATCATCGAGCGCACCCTGTTCGAGATCGCGTCCGCTGATCGGCCCGATGGGACGCGGCGCGAAGAAGACCATCTGCCTGAGGTTCGCCATTAGGCCTTCCTGGCCGTTCTGCAGGTCGGCCAGCGCGTTGAGGCGGCGCAGGGCGGCCTCGCGTGGTTGGGGGCTGGCCCGCAGCGCCGGGTGCATCGTCTCCCAATGCGTCTCGAATGTCTTTGCAATCAGGGTCAGGCCCTGTGCCAGTCCGGCCAATCCCTCTTCATTGGCGAGCGCCCGGGCGACAATGACAAGCAGGCGCAGGTCGCGGCCATGCGAACGCAACTCCTCGGCCTTGCCGAGCACGGCAGGCCAGTCGACCGGAATGGTCGATTGCGCGGCTGGCTTGTTGCGCCCGTCATGGACGACCTTGACTTGCGGCTCCGTGAGCCGCTCCAGCTCATGAAAAGCCGGATCGTTGCGCAAGTCTTCGCCTGACGGATTTTCACCGTCCAGCGGAGCAAGCCAGAGTGCGAGATCGACCACAGATACCCCCGGCGACCGGCTCTAAAACCGTACGTGACCCAACGTTAGCACACGGTTGCATATTCCCACAATTCGCCATCCGCTCAAAAGTTAACGAGCGCTAATGAATGTCGGTGCAACTGCGTCTCGGATGGCGCAATTCATGGCGTGCCTGGCCAACCTCGTATGTGAAGCGCATCGCATAGGATTAGAAAAAATCGTGGTTGTCTGCATTTGGCGGCGCGGGACTCTCCACAAAGAGAAAGGCCGGCTGCATCAAGCGCTTTGTCAAGCGGCTGCTTATGTGGCAGGCTGTCGACGGGCAGATTGCAGGAGCACGTTCGATGGAACAGCGCCGGTCGTCGCAGGGGTTCAAACGCAAGGAACTGGTTGGCAAGCTCAATCCGGTCTGCCTGCGCGCCTTCAAGGCCGCCGCCGACAGCGCAAAGCTGCGCGGCAATCCTTACGTCGAACTCGTCCATTTCATAGAACAACTGGTGCTGTCCGAGCGTTCGGATGTGCAGATGATCATTGCCGATGCCGGCGTCGATGCCAGCCGGCTTACCAGCGAAATGACCCGCGCCGTCGACAAGCTGCCCTACGGCGCCACCTCGATCGAGGAATTTTCCGACCACATTTTCCACGCCATCCAGGAAGCCTGGAATCTGGCGACGCTGGAATTCGGCATGGAGGAGGTCCGCAGCGCCCATATCGTGCTCGCCTGCCTGAAGACGCCGGTGCTGGAAGGCCTGGTGGCGAAGATCAGCGGCGAATTCGACAAGATCGACGCCGACGGGGTCATCGCCCGCTTTGCCGAGGTGGTGGAGGGCTCGCTCGAAGCCGGCGCCATGGCAGCAGTGGCTCCCACCGCGGAGGCGCCGCGGCGCGCTCCGGGCGGGGATTCGGCGCTGGCCAAATACGCCACCGACCTCACCCAGCGCGCCCATGACGGCAAGATCGACCCGGTCGTCGGCCGCGACCCGGAGATCCGGCAGATCATCGATATCCTGATGCGCCGCCGGCAGAACAACCCGATCCTGACCGGCGAGGCCGGTGTCGGCAAGACCGCGGTGGTCGAGGGCTTTGCCCTGCGCATCGCCCAGGGCGACGTGCCGCCGCCGCTGCAAGGCATCAGCGTGCGCATGCTCGACGTCGGCCTGATGCAGGCCGGCGCCAGCGTCAAGGGCGAGTTCGAGAAGCGCCTGAAGGCGGTGATCGACGAGGTGCAATCCTCCGAAACGCCGGTCATCCTATTCATCGACGAGGCGCACACGCTGATCGGCGCCGGCGGTGCGGCGGGAACCGGCGATGCCGCCAATCTCTTGAAGCCGGCGCTGGCGCGCGGCGAACTGCGCACCATCGCGGCAACGACCTGGGCCGAGTACAAGCAGCACATCGAAAAGGACCCGGCGCTGACCCGCCGTTTCCAGGTGGTCAAGATCGACGAGCCGTCGGAAGCGGTCGCCGTGCTCATGCTGCGCGGTGTAGCCGGCGTGCTCGAACAGCATCACGAAGTGCAGATCCTGGACGAGGCGATCGAGGCGGCGGTCGGCCTGTCGCATCGCTACATCCCGGCGCGGCAATTGCCCGACAAGGCGGTCAGCCTGCTCGACACCGCTTGCGCCAGGGTCGCGATCTCGCAGCATGCGACGCCGGCCGAAGTAGAGGACATTTTGCGGCGCCGCCAGGCGCTGGAAGTCGAAAGCGGCATCATCGGCCGCGAGGCAGCGATCGGCATCGAAGTAACTGACCGGCAGGCGCGGGTCGAGGCCGGGCTCACTGAGACGGGGACCATGCTCGCCGCCGCCGAGGAGCGCTGGGAGCGCGAAAAGGCGCTGGTTGCCGAGATCCTCGAACTGCGCGCGCGGCTGCGCGGCGACGGCGTCCCGCTCGATGCGGTGGCGACAGCTGAGGCCGATGCCGAACCGGCAGCGCCGGACGAAGAAAAGACCAAGGTGCCCAAGGCCGAGACGCCCAAGGCCGAAACGTCCGAGACCGAAGCGCCGGCGGCCGAAGCTGCGCCGTCAGATCCTGTCGCCGATCTGGCGCGGCTGCGTGAACTCATGGCCGAGCTTGCCACCGCGCAAGGCGAGACGCCGCTGATCCTGCCGTCGGTCGACCGCAATGCGGTCGCTGCCGTGGTCCAGGACTGGACCGGCATCCCGACGGGACGGATGCTGTCCAGCCAGACCGAAAAGGCGCTCAAGCTGGCCACCACGCTGTCCGAACGTGTCGTCGGCCAGGATCACGCCATGGAGATGATTGCCAAGCGCGTGCAGACCAGCCGCGCCGGGCTCGGAGCGCCGGAAAAGCCGGTCGGCGTGTTCCTGCTCTGCGGCCCCTCAGGTGTCGGCAAGACCGAGACGGCCCTGGCGCTGGCCGAGACGCTCTATGGCGGCGAGCAGAACCTGATCTCGATCAACATGTCCGAATTCCAGGAGGCGCACACCGTCTCGACGCTCAAGGGCGCACCGCCCGGCTATGTCGGCTACGGCAAGGGTGGCATTCTCACCGAGGCCGTGCGCCGAAAACCCTATTCGGTGATCCTGCTCGACGAGGTCGAGAAGGCCCATCCCGACGTCCACGAGATCTTTTTCCAGGTCTTCGACAAGGGCATGATGGATGACAGCGAGGGAAGGCGCATCGACTTCAAGAACACGCTGATCCTGCTGACGTCCAATGTCGGCTCCGAAGTCATCATGGAGCGGACCGGCAACGGCACGGTGAGGGCAGGGCTCGACGGCCTCGATGCTGCACTGCGCGCTCCACTGCTGAAGGTGTTTCCAGCGGCCTTCCTCGGCCGCGTCGTGACCATCCCTTACTATCCGCTCTCGGATTCGATGATCGAGGCCATCACCCGCCATCAGTTCGGCAAGATCGCGCGGCGGCTGCGCGCCAGCCACGACGCCGAACTGGTGATCGGCGACGGCGTCATGGCGCTGGTCAAGGCGCGCTGCACCGAAATCGAGTCTGGTGGCCGCATGATCGACGCCATCCTCACCAACACGCTGTTGCCGGAACTCAGCCGCGGCGTGCTGAACCGGTCGCTCGACGGCGAGAAGATGACCAAGGTGACCGTCAGCGCTTCCACTGACGGGTTTGCCTATTCGTTCGAATAGTCAGGCCTGACTGCTCGGCTCCGTCTCGGCGCGGATCAGCTTTATGTCGGCGCCGGCTGCCCAGGCGCCGATATCCTCGCGCCGCAACGCCGCCGCCATCATGTCGGGAAACAGGTCCGGCGTGCAGGCGAAGACCGGTATGCCAAGTGCCGCGACCGAAGCCGACATCGCCTGATCATAGCCCGGCCGGCCCTGATCGGTCAGCGCCAACAGCACGATGACATTGACGCCGGACCGGACCAGCGCCGCAAGCCGCCGCAGCAAGTCCTGGCCGTTGCCGCCCTCATAGAGGTCGGTGATCAGCACGAAGTGGGATTTGGTCGGCCGCTCGATGCGGTCGGCGCAATAGGCGACCGCCTGGTTGATGTCGGTGCCGCCGCCGAGCTGCACGCCAAACAGCACCTCGACCGGGTCGCTGAGCTCTTCGGTCAGGTCGACGATGGCCGTGTCGAAACAGACCAGCTTGGTGCGCACGACCGGCAGCGACGCCATCACCGCGGCGAAAATCGAGGCGTAGATCACCGAGCTCGCCATCGAGCCGGACTGGTCGACGCACAGCACCACTTCGTCGAGATCGACCAGCCGGCGTTGCTTGCGCATGAAGCCGACCAGTTTTTCCGGCACGACGGTTTTGTGCTCAGGCTGGTAGTGGCGAAGATTGGCCGAGATGGTGCGCGGCCAGTCGATGTCGCGTTGGCGCGGCCGGTTGGTGCGTCGCGACTTGTCGAGCGCGCCACGGATCGCCTCGGCGGTCTTCTGCTCCAGCCGCTGCATCAGCTTGGCAACGATGTCGGCGATAATGGTGCGGGCGATGTCCTTGGTCTTGGCCGGCATCACCGAACGCAGCGAGATCAGGTCGGCGACGAGGTTGACGTCGGCCTCGATCGCCTTGAGGAATTCCGGCTCCATCAGCATCTGCTTCAGGTTCAGCCGCTCAAAGGCATCCTTCTGGACGATCTGGACCACTTGGGCGGGAAAGAAGGAGCGGATATCGCCCATCCATTGCGCCACGCGTGGCGCCGAGCGGCCGAGCCCGCCGCGCCGCTTGCGCGGGTCGGCATCCGCATTGGCGCCGTCGCCGTAAAGCGCATCGAGCGCCGAAGACAGTTTTTTGTCATCACTGGAAAGGGCGGAGGAAGCCTCGTCATCGGCGCCGATCGCCAGCCGCCAGCGGCGCTCGCGCCCGCTATCGGAGGATGCTGGGCCGGGTTCGGGCACTTCGGCTTCGTCATCCATTGTCACACTCCGCCCGCCAGCAATGGCCCAAGCCGCTCCAGGTGACGGCGCCAGCCCTCGCCGCCATCCGGCGCCGGCGTCAGGCCGGCCGGCAACCTTGCGGTGCGGCCGAGCACGGCCTCGATCAACCGCCGCCGCTCCATCGAGTCCAGATTGGAGAAGACGCGGCGCAGCAATGGCAGATGCGCGATGAAAGCGTCCTCGTCGAGCGATTTCAGCCACCCATCGACGGCGCCGCGCAGGCCCTCGTCGTAGATCAGCCGCTGGCCGGCAGTGCTGAAGAAACCTTCGAAGAACCCCGCTGCCTGGGCGACCGGCGTCCCCGGCGACAGCCTGCGTCCGAGCAGCCCGGCGGCGTCCTCTGCCGACAGTTGGCCGGCTTCATAGAGCAGATGCGCGGCGCAGCCGGCGAGCAGCGCCGTCGAGCCCGGACCTTCCAGCACGCCGGTCAGGCCGTTGCGCCATGCATCGAGCACGCCTTCGCCGGGCTCGACCAGCCGGATCGCCGTGTCGGCCTTGCGCACAGCACCGACCAGCGTGGTGGCGGCCTGCTCGTCCAGGTCGCGCACCGCATAGGGCAGCGCGATCGCGCCTTCGACGATCAACCGTTCCAACAAACCGGACAGCCGGTTAGTTTCGGTCTTGCGCGCCTCGCCGTAACGGATGATGTCGGCAAGCGGCGGCACCGAGGCCAGCATCTCCAGGCATTCGCTGCTGTGCGCTGCGCGCGCCTCCAACGCTACAAGGCCGGCGCTCGCGGCCTCCGACAGATCCGCGGTAATGGCGCTCTGGACAAGGGCGGCAAGCGTGTCGAGGCTCGCGGCCGCACCGAGCATCTGGATCAGGCGGCCATTGGCGGCCTTTTCGATAGTCGGGCCGTAGATCAGGTTCTCGACCAGGCGCACGGCATATTCCGGCTCCCAGGCCAGCGTCCATTTTTCGCGAAAGGTGCCGCGGCTGCGGCCGGCGTCGGCCAGCCTGCCCCATTGCACGCCAAGCACGTTCAGCCGGTGCAGCAATGTCGAACGAAACAGTCCGCTTTCGCTGCGCAGATCGACCGACAGCTCGCGTTCCAGCGCCTCCGGCTTCAGCCGCGCCGCCTTCTGGTTGCGCTGCAGGTCCTCGATCAGCGGCGCCAGCGGCGTGTCGGGCGGAATCTCGCCGACATCCGCGCCCAAAAGCAGCTCGGCCTCGACCAGCGCCCACAGCACCGCTTCGCCGTTGAACAGCGCCGCGATCGCGGCATCGCGCAATTCCTCGAAGCCGGGCTTCGGCCGCTCGCGAATGGCAGCCAGTGTGCGCGCAAGCCGCTCGGCCTCGATCAGCGACGCGGTCGACACCAGATGGCCCTTCGCCCGCAGCACCGCCGCGATCGTCGCCAGCCACAGCGTCGCGGCGTCGCGCCGCCCTCGTGTGAGCCACAGATGTTTGCACCAGCCGGGCGCGACGACGCCAGCGCCATAACCATAGCCCAGCGCAAGACGCGGCCCGGTCCATGGCGCCCATGTCATGATGCTTTTGCGCCGGGCAATTCCCTTGATCAGCGCCTGGTCGTTCTTCTGCGTGTGCGCGGCCTGCAGGGCCGGCACATGCCATGCGCCGCAGACGACGGCGATCGGTCCGGCGAATTCCTTGCGCGCGGCGGCGATTTCCAATCGCATATGCGCTTCACGCTTGGCCTCGAACGGCGCGATCGCACCTTCGCCGTCGCGCAGCGTCGTCATCGCATCGGTGATGGCAGCGAAGATTGGACCCGGCTGCGGATTCTGCTCGATAATGTCGGCCCACCAGCTTTCGCCATCTTCATAGCCGGCGGCCGCAGCCAGCGTGCCGATCGGGTCGCGATGCGATGCGGGCTCGCCATCCTCACCGGTTTCGTCCTTGGGTTCGGGCTTGTCGGCGTCAGCCGTTTTGTCGGTGTCGTCGGTTGCCGGTGCCGCGAACCGTGCCGATGACGGCAGGTCGATGAACCGCAATGCCGCCTTGTTCTCCACCGCCCACACCGCCGCCTGGTATTCCGGCGAGAACTCGGCGAACGGCCAGAAACTTGTCGCGGCCGGATCGTCCTCGGGGTAGCAGAGCAGCGCCACCGGCGGCTGCATCTGCGGGCGCGCCAGCAATGGCAGCAGGGCGGACGCGTCGCTCGGCCCTTCGATCAGCACCGCGACCGGCTGCAAGTCCCGCAGCGCCTGCACCAGGCTGTCGGCGGAGCCCGGCCCGTGATGGCGGATGCCGAAATAGGCGACGTCGCTCATGACCTCAGATCGCTGCGTTCAGCGCCGCGTAATAGCCGGCATAGTCCGGCCGCTTCTTGAGCACCGTTTCGAGATATTCCTCCAGCACCACCTTGTCCTGCACCGGGTCCTTGACGATGGCACCGACAAGGCTGGCGGCGAGGCCTTCGGCGCCGAGCTTGCCGCTGTCGAACCACGCCGCCTGGCTGAGGCCGCCGACCATGGTGGCGATCGCCTCGGCGGTCGAGAGCGAACCCGAAGGCGTCTTTAGCGTCACCTTGCCGTCGGCGGTTGCGCCCGAGCGCAGCTCGCGGAAAATGGTCAACACGCGAGCGATCTCCTCGCCGACATTTTTCGGCACCGGCAGGTCGAGCCCGCCGGCCATCTCGTCGACCCGCTTGGAGACGATCGCCACCTCTTCCGCCATGTCCTCGGGCAGCGGCAGCACCACCACATTGAAGCGGCGTTTCAGCGCCGAGGACAGCTCGTTGACGCCCTTGTCGCGGTTGTTTGCGGTGGCGATGATGTTGAAGCCGCGCTGGGCATAGAGCGACGTGTTGAGTTCCGGGATCGGCATCATCTTTTCCGACAGCACGGTGATCAGCGTATCCTGTACATCGGAGCCCATGCGCGTCAACTCTTCCAGGCGGCATAGCTTGCCGCTCTCCATGGCGCGGTAGAGCGGCGTCGGCACCAGCGCCTCCTGGCTCGGCCCTTTGGCCAAAAGCTGCGCATAGTTCCAGCCGTAGCGGACCTGGTTCTCGTCGGTGCCGGCCGTGCACTGCACGATTAGCGTCGAGTTGCCCATGATGGCGGCGGCGAGATGTTCCGACACCCAGGACTTGGCGGTGCCGGGAACGCCGAGCAACAGCAGCGCGCGGTCGGTAGCGAGTGTCGCCACCGCGGTTTCCATCAGCCGGCGGCGGCCAACATATTTCGGCGATATCACGGTGCCGTCGCTTGCCTTGCCGCCGAGCAGATAGGTCAGCACGGCCTTCGGCGACAGGCTCCATCCGGCCGGCTTCTGGCGTTCGTCATTGCGCGCCAGCGCCTGCAGTTCAGCGGCATAGGCCTGCTCGACAGGGAGGCGGATGGCTGCGTTCATGGTGCTGTTCTCCGGATTGTCATGTGTTGGTTCCCGTCAGGGCCGCGTTGAGGCGCAGGAAAGCGAGCGAGGCTGCCGCCGGCGGCATGCCAGCCGCAACGACATGCTCGATCAATTTTTCCCCTGTCGCCGCAGTGGCCAGAAAGCCCATCGTTTCCAGCAGGTCGTCGGCGGTTCGCTTCATAGCGTCATCATCGCCGGCGACAGCCGAACGCAATGCCGCCAAGCCCTGGCCGTTCGTCATGTCGGGCCATTCCAGCCAGTTGGCTTCGAAGCCCTCGGCAAGGGTGAGCGCGCTAATATACTGCGGCGTATCTTTCAGGATCAATCTGACCAGGACACGCTTCCTGCGGCTATCCAGGCGCGGTGTCAGGTGCAGCACGAACAGTGCCGGCTTGCCACCCTCGGCGATCAGCGTGTCGGCCATCTGCGTTACTGCAGCGTCGCTGCCCGACGCGGCGACCATTCGTGAGATCTGGATGTCGGCATTGTTGTCGGCACCGAACTGCCAGGCTGCAATGAAATCGGGTTCGCTGACCCCAAATCGGGAAGCAAGGTCGACCAGATTGCAGGTCTCGAACAGTTCGGCGCGGCGCTTTTCCTGCGCCGGGGATTTGAGTTTTGCCGGGGTGTAGGTGGTGCGGCGGCGGATAAAGCCGGATTTGCCTTCTGCGATGAAGGCGGCAAGTTCGGCAACGGGATCGTCGGCACCGCCACCAACACGACCGTGCTCGCCCAACCTCGCCAGCAGCCGGCTCGCCAGTTCCTGCACCTTGCCGGAGCGGTCAGTGGCCAGGCTTTTCAGGAACGGCGCGTCCTCAGGCGTCAGGCCGAAATGCATGAGTTCGATCAGTGCCAGCCGGACTTCCGCCGGCTCGCCGGGCGCCTTCGCTTCCATCAGGCTGCGGGCCGTGGCCGGATCGCGACGGCGCATCTCGGTCAACGCGATACGGCGCGCGGCGGGGTAAAAGTCATCCCAGTTCTGCACCGTCAGTTGCTCCTGCGGCGCAATCTTCAGCCCCTCGACGCTGGCCTGCCAGTCGATCCACGGCGCATAGATGTCAGGGCTGTTCTGGTCTGATGCCGACGGCATCCAGTCCATCGGATGCAGCACGTAGCCACGGCCGGCGACGAGCGTCGCCACGCGCGCCTTGCGCCGCGCATCGGCGGTGTTCTTCAAGGCAGCCCGCAACAGCGGCCGCAACCGCTCCGGCAGCAGCGGCAGGCCAAGCCTCGGCAGCGGCGGGCGCCGCTTCAGCGACTTCGGCGCGGCTGGCCTTAAGCCCACATCGAGCGCCTGCGCGGCGATGGCCAGCAACAGCCGCTCCCGTTCGTCCGGGCTTGCGCCGCCGGCGATTTCCTTCCACGCGGCTGGCGCCAGATCGAACGCAGTTCCGCCGGTGATCCAGCAGTCGCGCATCGTCGCCAGGCCGGTTTGCTCGAGCTCGTTCATGACAGATCGAGCCTCCCGAAGCCGCTTTGCGCGGCGAGCAGATCGAGCCGCGCGCCGTTCCACAGGGCTGCCGTTGCCGAAAGGTCGAGACCGAGCACGGTTTGATCGACGGTTCCGGCGACAGGCAGGGCGATCCCTTGCGGGTCGTGCGCCGCTTGCCACCAGGCGGTGCCGCGCTCATCGAGCAGGATCGCGCCGGCAGGCAGCATCAGCGGGCTATCGGTCGACCAGGGTGCTGCGTCCTGGTGCGCCGCATGCGCCGCCAGCGGATCCTTGACAATGCCGAGGCCGAAATCCGGCCAGGCGCCCGACACGACATCGCCCTTGCGCTCCGCTACCAGCGCCCGCAGCCGTTGGCGTGACGGATAGAACACCAGCCTTGCATCGAACCGGTCGCCAGGTGTGAACGCGGCAGAGCGGCGGCCGGCCGAGGCCGGAAAGAAATCGAGTAGCAGCGCAAATTGCGGCGTCGGGCTTTTCAGGTCGAGCAGCCAGGTAGAATGGCTGACAAGGCCGTCGCGGCGGGTCTCGATCTTCTCGCCGATGACTTCCCACTGGCTGTCGACCTGTCTTGCATCGGGATTGGCCAGCACCTGGTCGCGGGTTTCGGATGCCGACACCAGCCGCTTCAATTCGGGATCGTCTGGCGCCGAGCGCCAGGCCTTGGCCAGCAAAACCAGCTTGCCGAGTTCGCGGATCGCCGCGTCCGGCCGTTCCTCGCTGCGCAGCGCCATTAGCCGGGCCGGGATTTCGTCGATGCGTCCCGCAAGCGCCGTTGCTTTCATGTCGACCAGCCTGGCGGCAATGCGGCGGCAGCGCTCGCTGCTGGCGTCGGCAAAGGCGGAAAGGCCGAGCCGCAGCTGGTCGGCAATCCACTGGTCGAGTTCGTCCAGCGCGCCTGCCACCGCGGTGCGCGTATCTTCCGCCCGCTTGCGCTGCGCCGTCTCGCGGCGCTCCGTCGCGGCGGCGTCATCGACGGTGCTTTCCTCTGCCTGCGAGGCCTCGCCAATGCTCTTGCCAGACGCGCCCCTGCCAGACTTTGCGTCGACCGGCGGGGGCGCACTCTTCCTGCGCCGGCCAAGCCAGTCATTGACCCATTCCGGCGTTGTTTCGGCTGATGTGAAGCTGGCCGGCGCCGTGGCGGCGATCCACATCAGCGCCAGCGTGTGCTTGCAGGGAAATTTTCGCGACGGGCAGGTGCATTTGTAGCCGTGGTCGCCGGTGTCGACGACGGTGCGATAGGGGTTGGATCCCGAGCCCTGGCATTCGCCCCAGATCAGCGCCTGCTGCTCGTTCTTCTCCAGCCGCGGCCAGTTCGAGCGCTTGGTGAGCTTCGAGGCGGCGCTTAGCGACGCCTGATCGGGGGCCAGCGCCTCGATGGTTTTCAGTTCGAATTCCAAGCCGCGCCTCTCGTCACCCCAAATCAATGCCTGGCATCAATATAGGGTGCCGTTTGTGAAGGATTGTTGTGGCCCCGGCAAGACGAAGATAGCGCAGATCAGTACAACGGCGTGGCCATATGCCGGGGCGTCGGCCATTGCGCCGTGATCTCGGGCTGCACCGGGCGCTCGAGATAGGTCGACAGCACGACATAGCTTCGCGTCGAGGTGACGCCGGGCGTTTCGTAGAGACGCGCCAGCAGGCCTTCGAGCGCCCTGGTGTCCTCGGTGCGGACCTTGAGCAGCAGGCAGGTGTCGCCGGCCACCGAATGGATTTCCTCGACCTCAGGATATTGCGAAACGGCCATCAGCTCCGGCGTCTTGCCCCAGCCCTTGGTATCGATATGCACGAAGGTGAGCAGCGGCTTTTTCACCGCCTTCGGGTCGATGATCACAGCCGTGCCGCGGATGGCGCCGCTGCGCCGCAGGCGCTTGACCCGCTCATGCGCCGCCGGCGGCGACAGGCAGACGCGTTCGCCAAGTTCGGCGTAGCTGATCGTCGCATCCTCGACCAGCACGCCTAATATTTTTCGGTCGATTGCGTCGAGCTCTCGGGGAGCTACCTTGTTCTGCAGAACCCCATCTGTTTCTTCGTCCATATCGAAATTCCTTGTTGTCGCGGAATTCAGTTCGGCCATTATGACCCGATGACGAACGCGCATCAAGCTGCAACGCTCCATCAGCCGATCCCGGCGCTGGCCTATCTCCTGACCGGCTGCATCGCCGTCATCGGCTCGAACTCGCTGGTCCTGGGTCCAATTGCTCCGGCAGTCGCCGCATCCTTCGGCACCAGCGTGCCGGCGGTGATGGCCGCGTCGGCCGCCTTCGGCCTCGGCACTTCGGCCAGCGCGTTGTTCCTCGCCCGCTATATCGACGGCGTCGGCGCCCGCCGCATGCTGCAGGGCGCGCTGCTTCTTCTGGCCGTCGGGCTTCTCGCCAGCGCGCTGGCGCCGACGGTGATCATGCTGGTCGCGGCCCAGGCCGTCGCCGGCATCGCCGCCGGCGTCGCCATGCCGGCCATCTATGCCAGTGCAGCGGCAATTGCGCCGCCCGGCCGCGAAAGCGGCACGATCGGCGTCGTGCTGACCGGCTGGACGGTCTCCATGGTGGCCGGCGTGTCGCTGTCGGCCGTGCTTGCCGATCTCGTGCACTGGCGCGCCGTCTTCGCCGCCGTCGCGGTGCTTTCCGCCATTGCGCTTGCTGCCTTGTCGATGACCTCGCTCAGCGACGTCAGGAAGAGCGGCCCGGCACCGTCGCCGTTCGTTGCGCTGGCCATTCCGGGGATCGTGCCGCTGCTCATCGCCTGCACCGCCTTCATGACCGCTTTTTACGGCGTCTACGGCTATCTCGGCGATCATCTGCACCAGGATCTGGGCGAGCCCGTCAGCGCCAATGCGCTGGCCGCGCTCGCCTATGGCGCCGGCTTCGGCGCCGCGGCCTTCCTCGACGGCGTCATCGACCGCATCGGCGCGCGGCGCGTCATGCCCTTCGCCTATCTGCTGGTCGCCGTCGTCTATGTCGCCATCGCGCTCGCAAGCAGCAATTTCGTGCTGATCCTGGCTATGATCGCCATATGGGGCCTTGCCAATCATTTCGGCCTGAACGTGCTGGTGATGCGCCTTACCGCGCTCGATCCGTCGCGCCGTGGCACCATCATGGGCCTGAACAGTTCGGTCACCTACCTCGCCGTCTTCATCGGCACCACCAGCTTCGGGCCGCTTTATTCGACATTCGGCTTTGCCATCTGCGCGATCGTTGCCGCCGTGCTGATGCTGGTTGCGGCAGCAGCGGGGTCATGGCGGTCGCCGCCGCCCATCAAGCCGTAAAGCTTGCGTCCTCATCCCGTCCTTCGCTAGAGCTTGGCTTGCCATGCGAGCCCCGCCCGGATGAAGACGACGCTTGAAACCACTGCCGACCCCTCGTCAGACGACCTCGCCTTCCTGGCCGAGCGGCTGACGGCGTTCAATGACGGCGATGTCGGCCCCTCCGGCCGCAAGCCGATCGCGGTCTTCGTTCGTGACGAGCACGGCGCTGTCGTCGCCGGCATTTCGGGATACACCGCCTGGGGCTGGCTCTATGTGCAATGGCTGTGGGTCGACGAACGCCTGCGCGGCCAGCATATGGCCGGCGACATGCTGGACGCTGCCGAGCGCGAAGCAGTCGCCCGGGGCTGCCAGACCGCCTGGATCGACACGTTCAATCCGACAGCGGCCAAAGTCTATGAGCGGCAAGGCTACCGGCGTTTCGGCGAGCTGCCTGACTTTCCCATCGGCCGCAGCCGCATCTTCCTGCAGAAGAAGCTCTAACCTGCCAGCCGCCCGCCTTGCATCGGCCGCGGCACGCCGGTGGTGCTGGGAAAGCTGATCGGCAGGCCGCGCAGCACGCGCACGGCAAGGAAGGCAAAGCATTCGGCCTCCACCGCATCGCCTTTCCAGCCCAGTGTCTCGGCCTGCACCACCTCGACGTTGGCGCGCCTCGCCAGCATCGCCATCATCGTCGGGTTGCGGCGGCCGCCGCCACTGACCGCTAGGCGCTTCGGCCGGCGCGGCAACAAATCGAGCGCCTTGCCGACGGCCGAGACGGTGAAGGCCGTCAGCGTCGCCGCCCCATCCTCTGCGCTGAGGCCGTCGGCCATGGCGGCGCCGAAGTCGAAACGGTCGAGCGATTTCGGATAGGGCTTGGTCAGATACGGATGCTGGAGCAATTTGGCCAGCCGCACTTCATCGACGGTGCCGGCCGCGCCCAGTGCGCCGTCGCGGTCCATCTCGCCGAGGCCGTTTGCCTTGATGAAATCGTTGAGCGGCGCGTTGGCCGGGCCAGTGTCGAAGGCGACGATGTTGTCCTTGCCGTCCCACCAAGTGACGTTGCCGACACCGCCGAGATTGAGCACAGCGGTGTCCCCGCTGGCGTCGGCTTCCCTCAAAAGCGCCGCGTGGTAGGCAGCCGCCAGTGGTGCGCCCTGGCCGCCAGCGCGCACATCGTCCGAGCGGAAATCATAGGCGACCTTGGCGCCCAAAATGGAATGCATCAGCGCGCCATCGCCCAACTGGCGCGTATCGCCGCGCCGCCCGGGTTGCGGGGCACGATGCAGCACGGTTTGGCCGTGAAAACCGACCACGCCGATATCGCCTATGGTTAGGCCGTAGCTTTCGACAAGGTCCTTCACCGCCGCCGACTGCGCCCGCGTCAGCGCCTCCTCGGCTTCGGCAAAGATCGCCGGCTCGGGCCCGTCGAAATTCCACACCCGGGCCTGACGCAGCGTCTCCTCCAGCAAGGCACGGATCGCTGCGGGGTAGGGGGCCAGCGTATAGGTGCCGAAATCGGCGATCCGCTCGCCATCGGTCTTGATCAGCGCCACGTCGATATTGCCGTCAAGCACGGTGCCGGTCATCAGGCCGACGGCCCAGATTGGTTCCACGGTCGACTCCCTTGCGACACCGTTTGCGATTCCAACGCAATCACCTGTCGGACGGATTGTCTCGCCAGGCAAGACCCTGGCCGCGGTCGATTGCTCCGAACCTGCCGGCAGAGTTTTTCACCGAACAGCGAAAATCGAGCAACGCCGTTCTTGCGTCTCGCCGCTCAAGACGCCAGCTATGAGACGAACACGTCATCGCCAAGGAGAAACGACATGGCATCCGAAGTCGCAGTGATCGCCGGCGCGGGTGCGGGCCTGAGCGCCTCTTTGGCACGCCTTCTCACCACGGAAGGCTATCTTGTGGTGCTGGCCGCCCGCAACACGGCCAAACTCGCGGCGCTGGTCGGGGAAACCGGCGCGCTGGCCGTCGAAACCGACGTCGCCGATCCGGCCTCCGTCGCCGGCCTGTTTGACGCCGCCGACAAGCAAGGCCCGCTGGCCCTTGCCGTCTTCAATGCCAGCGGCCGCACGCGCGGCCCGATCGCCGAGGTCGATCCCGATGCGGTCAAACAAGCCTTGCTTGTCGGCGCCTATGGCGGCTTCCTGGTCGGCCAGCAAGCGGCGCGGCGGCTGCTTGCGCGCGGCTCCGGTTCGATTCTTTTCACCGGCGCCTCCGCCAGCATCAAGGGCTTTCCCAACTCCGCCGGCTTTGCCATGCCGAAATTCGGCCTGCGCGGTCTGGCTCAGTCGATGGCGCGCGAACTCTTCCCGAAGAACATCCATGTCGCCCATTTCATTATCGACGGCCAGATCGAGCCGGTCGGGACGAAGCCCGAGCGACCGGACAGCCAGCTGTCGCCCGATGCGATCGCGCAGACCTATCTCGCGACCCATCGCCAGCATCGCAGCGCCTGGAGCTTCGAGGTCGAGCTGCGGCCCTTTGTCGAGACATTCTGACCGGTCCGGCGTGACCGTTCTCGCAATTGCGAAATCTTTGAGAGAATATTCCCGGCTTCGTGTTTGAGAAGAAATGCGGTTCTTTGATCCGGCAAGCAGCATTGCCGATGATGTCGTCAAGGCTTGGTATTCCACCTCGCCGCAATGACTTCAGGATTACGAGGGATCGACAATGTCCGAACGCGGAAACGCTTCCAGCTCTCTTCTTTTTTCAGCCATCAGCCGGCGAGCTGCCCTTGCGGCACTTTTTGCCTCGGCCGTCACGCTTGCCGGTCTGGCTCAGCCGACGCCGTCCTTCGCCGAGGACAAGAAGTCTATCAAGGTCGGCATCATCAGCGGCGAGGATGAGGATGTCTGGCGCGTCGTCGTCGCCCAGGCCGCCGAAAAAGGCCTGACCGTCGAGACCGTGGTGTTCAACGACTACACCCAGCCCAACGAGGCGCTCGAGCGCGGCGAGATCGACGCCAACGCCTTCCAGCACCAGCCCTATCTCGACAACCAGATCAAGACCCAAGGGTACCACATCGTGCGCGTCGGCTACACCGGCGTCTGGCCGATCGGCCTCTACTCCAAGAAATACACCAAGGTTGCCGACCTGCCCGAAGGCGCCGTCATCGGCTTGCCCAACGACCCCTCGAATGAGGGCCGCGCGTTGCGCGTTCTGCAGAACGAAGGCGTGATCAAGCTGAAGGACGGCACCGGCATCCTGGCGACCACCGCCGACATTGCCGAGAACCCTAAGAAGGTCGTCATCAAGGAACTGGACGCCGGCATTGTCGGCCGCTCGGTCGAGGATCTCGACGCGGCTGTCGTCAACACCGACTGGGCGCTGAAGAGCGGTCTCGGCCCGGACAACCGCATCGCCCAGGAGCCAGTGGCCGACAACCCCTACCGCAACTTCATCGCCGTGAAATCCGGCAACGAGAACGAGGCGTGGGTGAAGACGCTGGTCGCGTCCTACCAGAACGAGGCGGTCAAGGCCGAGTTCGACAAGGTCTACAAGGGCACCGGGATCAGCGCCTATTGATTGGCGCCTGGTTGTCAGGAGCAGGCGGCCCGCTGTTGAGCGGGCGGCTGTCGCATTTGTCGAGCGTTGAAACGGACAGTGAGATGAACCAGCACGTCACGGCCGAGGCATCCGGTCCGGTCAATATATCGGCCGGGCAAGAAGATGTCGTACGCCTCGTCGACCTCAAGCGCCGCTTTGGCGCGACGCCTGCGCTCGACGGCGTCTCGCTGACGGTGAAGAAGGGCGAGATCCTCGGCATCATCGGCCGCAGCGGAGCCGGCAAGTCGACGCTGATCCGCTGCCTCAACGGGCTGGAGCGGCCGGACTCCGGCGACGTCTTCATCGAGGGCCGCGAGATCGGCCGGCTCGGCGAGCGTGAATTGCAGCCGCTGCGGCGTCGCATCGGCATGATCTTCCAGCACTTCAATCTGCTGTCGGCCAAGACCGTGGAGGACAATGTCGCGCTGCCGCTGAAGATCGAGGGCCGCCCAAAGGCCGAACGGCTGGCGCGCGCCGCCGAATTGCTCCACCTCGTCGGCCTGTCGGAGAAGGCGAAGGCCTATCCGTCCTCGCTGTCGGGCGGCCAGAAGCAGCGCGTCGGCATCGCCAGGGCGCTGGCCGCGCGGCCAGCGCTGCTGCTGTCCGACGAGGCGACCTCAGCGCTCGATCCGGAGACGACGCGCTCCATCCTGGCCTTGCTGAAAGACATCAACCGGCAGCTCGGCCTGACCATCCTGCTCATCACCCACGAGATGGAGGTGATCCGCTCGATCGCCGACCGCGTCGCGGTGATCGATGCCGGGCGCATCGTCGAGCAAGGCCCGGTGTGGTCGGTCTTTGCCGAGCCGCGTTCCGAAATCACCAGGAGCCTGCTCGGCGGCATCCGCCCGCAACTGCCGGCCGAGATTGCCGGCCGGCTTGCTCCCGGAGGCGGCGCCGAGCTCATCCTCAGGGTCGACGTCGCAGGTGAGGCCGCGCGCGGTCCGCTGCTGTCCGATCTTGCGGTGGCGGTGCCGGGGCCGTTCCGCCTCGTCCATGGTGGCATCGACCATGTCCAGCAGCAGCCGGTCGGCACGCTGTTCCTTGCGGTCGCGGGCAACGATCCGAAACATCTGTCGAAAGTAATCGCATTCCTGAAGGCCCGCGACGCACGGGTGGAGGTGCTTGGCCATGTCGCCGGTTCTGTTTGAACTTCTGCTGCGCTCGATCTGGGAGACGGTCCTGATGACGGCGGCATCGGGCCTCATCTCGCTCGTCTTCGGGCTGCCGCTCGGCCTGGCATTGATTGCCACCGAGCGCGGCGGCATTGCCGAAAGCCTGTGGGTGAACCGCGCGCTCGGCGCCGTCATCAACGGCTTCCGCTCGGTGCCTTTCATCATCCTTCTGGTGGCGCTGATCCCGGTGACGCGGCTGATCGTCGGCACCTCGATCGGCACCTGGGCGGCGATCGTGCCGTTGTCGATTGCGGCGACGCCCTACTATGCCCGCATCGCCGAAGTGTCGCTGCGCGAGGTCGATCGCGGCCTGATCGAGGCGGCGCGCGCCATGGGCGGCAACCGCTGGACGATCATCCGCGAGGTGCTGGTGCCCGAAGCTTTGCCCGGCATCGTCGCCGGTTTCACGGTGACGCTGGTAACGCTGATCGGCGCTTCGGCCATGGCCGGCGCCATCGGTGCCGGCGGGCTCGGCGATCTCGCCATCCGCTATGGCTACCAGCGTTTTGAGACCAGCGTCATGGTCGCCGTGGTCATTGTGCTGATCATTCTCGTTTGCGGCATCCAGTGGGTCGGCGACCGGCTGGTCGCCAGGCTGGACCGGCGCGGATGAGCGGCCACGAACGTTATTTGCCGGCAGGCTGCCAAACGCAGCGTCGGCTTTCTCTATCGGGGCCGAGATTGGATTGCGCGTTGCTTTGATCGGACCGGCCTGCGTGCCACCGTGACAGCGAAACAAGGAGCTTGACCATGCCCAGGATCGTACCCGTGCTTGATCTCGGCCGCCTCGAGCAGGGCGCTTCGGAACGGCGAACGTTTCTCTTCGACCTGCGCACGGCCGCGCGCGATGTCGGCTTCTTCTATTTGACCGGCCACGGCATATCGGCTGCGGATACCGCAGAAGTGCTCGACGCGTCGCGCCGCTTCTTTGCCCTGCCGGAAGCCGACAAACTGGCAATTGAAATGGTCAAGTCCTCGCAGTTCCGCGGCTACACGCGCGCCGGCGGCGAGCTGACCAAAGGCAAGGCCGACTGGCGCGAACAGCTCGACATCGGCGTCGAACGCGCGGCCATCGAACAAGGCCCCGGCGTGCCCGCCTGGACGCGGCTGCAAGGGCCCAACCAGTGGCCGGCCACGCTGCCCGAGCTGAAGCCGGCGCTGCTCGCATGGCAGGCCAAGGCGACCGCGGTGGCGATCCGGCTGCTTAGGGCCTTCGCTTTGTCGCTCGACCAGGCCGAGGACGCCTTCGATCCGATCTACCGGGCCGAGCCCAACCATCGCATGAAGATCGTGCGCTACCCCGGCCGCGACGCCACCGGCGACAACCAGGGCGTCGGCGCGCACAAGGATGGCGGTTTCCTGACGCTTCTGCTGCAGGACGAGAACAAGGGGCTGCAGGTCGAATATGACGGCGCCTGGGTCGACGTCGATCCGCTGCCCGACACGCTGGTGGTCAACATCGGCGAACTGCTCGAACTGGCGTCGAACGGCTATCTCCGGGCGACAGTCCACCGTGTGGTGACACCGCCGGCCGGCGTCGAGCGCGTCTCGGTCCCGTTCTTCTTCAGCGCCCGGCTCGACGCCACGATTCCGCTGCTCGACCTGCCCGAGGATGTAGCGGCCGAGGCGCGGGGGCCGGCCAGCGATCCCGACAACCCGCTGTTTCGCAATGTCGGCACCAATGTGCTGAAGAGCCGCCTGCGCTCGCATCCCGACGTGGCGCGCCGGCACTATGCCGATCTTCTGGAAACCGACGCCTCACCGGCTGAAATCTTTCAAAACGAGAACGAAATTTCCGAATCTCGCGTTGTTTTAGAAAGCCGTTCGTCGCCATATGCGGCGAATACGCGCATATAGGAATTATCGTTCGGCGGTTTCCTCCCATTCCACCGAGCGGTGTTCCCCTCTGAAGGTTCTTGACCTTCTTTTGGCCGGGCCGCTTTCGCGCCCGGCCTTTTTTATGTCAATAGCTCTTCTTTCTTCCCCACAAGGGAGAAGGTAGAGGCGCCAGGGGACTTCACCCAAACTTCGGATCAAGGCTCCCCGACTTGTAGCGCTTGGCCATCTCGGCCACCGGCAGCGGCTTGATCTTCTGCGCGTTGCCGGCGGTGCCGAACTGCTCGAAGCGCTCCTTGCACAGCTTGCGCATCGCAGCCATGGCCGGCGTCAAATATTTGCGCGGATCGAACTCCGACGGGTTTTCGGTAAGCACCTTGCGGATGGCGCCGGTCAGCGCCATGCGGTTGTCGGTGTCGATGTTGATCTTGCGCACGCCGTGCTTGATGCCGCGCTGGATCTCTTCCACCGGCACGCCCCAGGTCGGCTTCATCTGGCCGCCATATCTATTGATGATTTCCTGCAGGTCCTCGGGCACTGAGGACGAGCCGTGCATCACCAGATGCATGTTGGGCAGGCGGCGGTGGATTTCCTCGATGACGTTCATCGCCAGCACCGCGCCGTCTGGCTTGCGCGAAAATTTGTAGGCGCCGTGGCTGGTGCCCATGGCGACTGCCAGCGCATCGACATGGGTGTCCTTGACGAACTCGACCGCCTGTTCCGGATCGGTCAAGAGCTGGTCGTGGCTGATGGCGCCTTCGACGCCGTGGCCGTCCTCCTGCTCGCCGCCGCCGCTCTCAAGCGAACCGAGCACACCGATCTCGCCTTCCACCGACACGCCGCCCCAATGCGCCATGTCGACGACGCGCCGGGTGATGCCGGAATTGTAGGCATAGTCGGCCGGCGTCTTGCCGTCCTCTTTCAGCGAGCCGTCCATCATGACAGAGGTGAAGCCGTACTGGATGGCGGTGATGCAGGTGGCTTCGTTGTTGCCGTGGTCGAGATGCATGCAGACCGGAATGTCGGGGTGGATTTCGACCAGCGCGTCGATCAGCTTGGCCAGCACCACATCATTGGCGTAGGCGCGGGCGCCGCGGCTGGCCTGCAGGATGACCGGCGACTTGGTCTCCTCGGCCGCCTCCATGATGGCGAGGCCCTGTTCCATATTGTTCATGTTGAAAGCGGGTACGCCGTAGCCGTACTCGGCGGCGTGATCGAGCAATTGTCTCAGTGTTATGCGAGCCACCCAATAGTCTCCCGTATCTGGTTTCAAGCGCAACGTCGCGGGCCGGCCGATTGCCGGCCTAGATGCTTCTGGCCGGATTTCGCCAGAACCGCAACCGTCAGCGGCCATCGAGGCCGCAATTCTTGTTGCAGGGCTGAAATCCGGTAGCCAGCCGGTGAGGCGCTAATCTCCCCCATTGAGGGTAGTGTGCTGAGAGTTCTGCAAATTCGCTGAGAGGGGGCGGTCATGGCAGGCTGGTGATTGTTCACGTCACCTGATTCCCGCGAAGGAACGCC